>DATFMD010000289.1:0-3585 GCA_035267125.1 Nitriliruptoraceae bacterium
GGGTCGCGCGTCAGTTCCTGGAACGGGATGGTGAGGATGTGCAGGTGCTTGGAATTGAGGGTGAAGACCAGGAACCACAGGACGATGCCCAGGTGCACGACCAGGTTGGCGATCGCGAACCACTCCAGCGTGGTCGTGTCCATGCCCTCGAACACCCGGCCGAACTGGCGTGACACGAAGGCTGCCTGGGTCGGCGCGTGGTCCTCGGCGAAGCGGATGCCGTGGGCCGTCCACAGGGTCCAGATGACCAGCGACTCACCGGCCAGCACCCACCAGCCCTGGCGCAGGTTGGAGCCCGTGAACCGCGAGTCGCGCCCGACGCGGCCGGGGTCCTGGGCGATGCGCAGGCTGGCGAAGATGAGGATGCCGATGACCGACAACAGGGCCAGGGAGTCCTGCATGAACCCCAGCAGGTCGTAGGCCGTGATCGGCCCGAGCTGGATCGAGTTGAGCAGGGGAATCTGGAAGGTGGGGCCGAAGAACAGCTCGCCGGCGGCCTCGATCAGGGTCGTCTGCAGGACGAAGAAGGCCCACATGACCCAGAAGTGGGCGATCCCGGGCAGCGACCACCGCAGCAGCTTCTTGTTGCCGAAGATGTTGGCCACGGCATGGCTGGCGTTGGCGCGCATGGCCGAACGGATGTTGCGTTCGGGAGCGGGCGCCGCCGTCCCCGTCAGGCGCCACAGCCACGTGGCACGCCGGGCCGCGAAGGCGAGCCCGATGCCGATCACGGCCAGTCCGGCCACCACCCGTACGACGACCATCAGGGTCTCGGAATCCATCCAGCGGGCCTTTCGACTCGTCCGCGTGCGGCCGGCACCTGGCACGTTCGGGGAGTCTAGTGGCGAGCGAGGTGCCGGCCCTCGTCACTTGAGGTGGGCGCCCTTGTCGGCGTACCGCTTGCGGCGGAACACGTCGCTGGAGGCAGCCACACGGTCGAGGATGAGCATCCCGTCGAGGTGGTCGAGTTCATGGAGGAAGGCGCGGGCCTCGAAGCCGTGGGCCTCCACGACGCGGACGTTGCCGTCGGGGTCGGTGCCGCGCACGACCACCTCGGTGGCCCTGCGGATGTCGCACGTGTAGTCGGGCACCGACATGCACCCTTCGCGCTTGATCTCGGAGCCCGCCGTGACCAGCACGCCCGGGTCGAACAGCACGACCAGGCCGTGGTTTCCCGGTGGCGGCTTGCGCATCACGGACACGTCCAGGGCGAAGGCGCGCCGGGGCACCCCGATCTGCGGGGCCGCCAACCCGACGCACCCGGGCGAGTCGTACATGCTGTCGACCAGGTCGGTCGCCAACGCCCGCATGTCGTCGTCGAGCTCGTCGACCGGCTGACTCACATCCTTGAGGATGCGCTCGGGGTAGCGCAGGACGTCGCGAACGGCCACCTCAGTAGGTCTCAGCGTCAATTGTGCGCAGGGTGTGGTCGACGCCCAGCTCCTCGCAGGCGGTGCGGATCGAGTCCGCCAGGTCGTCGCTGCGGCCCTCGGGTGCCACCAACTCCACCACCATGGCGTAGACCGGACGGTCGTCTCCCGACAGCAGGCGGGTCTCGAGGTCGGTGATGTTGACCTCCAGGTCGGCCAGGGCCCGGGTGACCCGGGCGAGCAGGCCGGGACGGTCGCTGCCGTACACGCTCAGGAGGTGGGTGGCGTCGGCCGAGGTGGGCGTGGCGCCGGCATCGGCCACCGCAACCCGCAGGCCGAGGTGGGCGGTGGCCTGGGTCAGGGCATCCTCCAGCGTCGCCGCGTCGTCGTCGGTCTCGACGAGCAGCACGACGGCGAAGTGGCCCCCGAGGATGGTCATCGCCGAGTCCTCGATGTTGCCACCTCGCTCGTAGAGCACCTCGGCCACGGCGGCCACGATGCCGGGTCGATCCACACCGACGGCGGTCACGGCACGCTCTCCCATGGGGCACATCCTTGTCCAAGACCCGGGAACGCCAATGCTACGCGGATGGCGGAATGCATGGATGCGCGGACGTGCGGAGGTGGCGGGCGCTCTGAGGGGGTCGGGACACGGGCAGGAGGGGGACGTCGGCCCCGACCCGCACGACCGGGATATCGTGGCTGGCACCTGTGCCGACACCAGCCCGACGACGTGGAGGCAGCAGCATGAGTGATTCGACGACTGATCGCGTGACCCTGGTCATCGGGGGTGGGGGCGGGATCGGCAGCGAGGTCGTCCACCAGCTGCCCGGCACGGTCGTGGTGGCCGGGCGCACCCGCGACGCGCTCGAGGCTGTCGCGGCGGACACGGGAGCGAGCGTCCGCGAACTCGACGCGCGCGACCTCGGCCGCGTCGTGACCGCCGTGCAGGAGGTCATGGACGAGCACGGCCGACTCGACGGCATCGTCAACGCGGCCGGCAGTGTCATGATCAAGCCGGCCCACCTCACCACGCCGGACGAGTGGGACGCCATCGTCGCCACCAACCTCACCACGGCCTTCGCCACCGTGCGGGCCGCGGGTTCCGTGATGAAGGACGGTGGCAGCGTCGTCCTGGTCTCGACCGCCGCCACCTCGACCGGGCTCGCCAACCACGAGGCCATCGCCGCGACCAAGGGCGGCATCGACGCCCTGGTGCGCTCGGCGTCCGCCACCTACGGCCGCCGGGGCCTGCGCTTCAACGCCGTGGCACCCGGGCTGGTGGCGACATCCCAGACCGAGCGCATCACCAGCAACGAGCGCCAGGCCGAGACGTCCCGAGCCATGCACGCGCTCGGACGGCTGGGGGAACCCGGCGACATCGCCCGGGCGATCGCGTTCCTCCTCGATCCGGGCAACGACTGGATCACGGGGCAGGTGTTGGGCGTCGACGGCGGCCTGTCCCGGGTCCGGACGCGCTGACCGTGGGTCAGTCGCCGCGGGTGAGGTGGCGGTCCATGCCCGGCAGGGTGAAGGCCACCTTGCCGCGGCCCGAGCGCCGCAGCAGTCCGTGGGTCTCGATCAGGGCTTGCTGGGTGGACCCCACCGACTCGGTGGTGGCATCCAGTGCGGCGGCGATGTTGCCCGAGGTTCGATCCGCCTCGTCCAGGTCGGCCGCGGCCTCGAGGTAGCGACGCTGGATGTCGGTGAGGTCCTTGAGTCGCTCCTCGTGGAAGACCTCGATGGTCGTGCGGGCGCGTTCCCAGCCCGCGGCCACGTCGGCAGCCGTGACGACCGGCCCGTTGCCGGCCACCCAGACCTGTGAGCCGATCACGTGCAGGAAGTAGGGGTAGCCGCCCACGACGTCCACGAAGGCGTCGGATGCCTCGGCGTCGACGGTCACGCCACGCGTGGCCGCGAACGCCGTGAAGGCCTCGGCCACGTCGTTGTCGGTCAGGGGCAGCAGGGTGACGTGGCGGGCACGCTCCCCGAAGGTCGTGCCGGCAGCACGCAACAGGGCCGTCAGGCCCGGCAGGCCCGCAACGTAGATCGCTAGCGGGAGGTGGTGGCGCAGCCGGGCCCCGGTCTCGTGCCGTTCCGTGACAGTGGTGGACTGGGCCTCCTGGAAGGCGTGGAACAGGGCACCCATCGACTGCTTGTCGATGTTCTGTGACTCGTCGACCATCAGCAGCAGCGCCACGCCGGCCTCGCGCGC
>DATFMD010000290.1:0-9023 GCA_035267125.1 Nitriliruptoraceae bacterium
CGCAGTCGGGTCGAAGCCCACGTAGAAGGTGACCGGCCCCGAACTGAGCAGGTCACGAAGGCCGGCCTCGTCGGTGATGTCGGCGATGAAGCCGCGGTCGCGGAGTGTGTCGATCACGTGTGTCATGCGCGCAACGATAACGCGAAACGCTCCGGGGAGAATCGACCGGGTCCTGCCTGCAGGCGATCAACTCACTCGGCGAGGACCAGGTCGGCGGAGACGCCCGGGGACATGATCGTGAAGTGGTCGACGCCGGGGATGGGTTCCGTGGTCGCGTCTGCACCTGCCGCCTCCATGGCATCCGACAGCACCCGGGACATCCGCAGTGGCGCGAGTTCGTCCTGGTCACCGACGTGGAACCGCACCGGGAACTCGCCCAGGCCCGGGGCGGCTTCCGCGACCAACACGGCCGGGTCCACGGCGTCCCAGACTTCCGGCACCTCGACCCGTGATCCCCCCAGGAACCCCTGCAGCAGCAGGTCAGCCGCATCGATGTCGTAGAAGCCGGCCAATCCCACGAACCGGTCGGGTCGGGCACTGCCGTCGAACAGGCAGTCCTGGCCGTAGCGCTCATCGTCCAGGGCCACGACCAGCGCCATGTGTGCCCCGGCCGAGTGACCGGCCACGATGACCTCGCCCGAGCCGCCCAGCTGGTCACCGATCGCCCTGGCCTGGCGGATCCCGCAGGCCAGTTCGTCGAACGTGCGCGGGTGGCCGCCGCCCATCATCAGGGTCGAGTAGCCGAGGTTGACGACGATGGCACCACGATCAGCCAGGCCCTCCGCAAGACCCTGCAGCGAGTCGGGGCTGCCTGCGACCCACGCACCACCGTGCACCAGCTCCACTGTCGGGGCGCCGGTGGGATCATCAGGGACCACCAGTTCGAACCCGTTGGGGGCCAACCCGGGCGTGGTGACCGGGTCGAGATGGGGAATGGCGGGGGTGGCGTTGTCCGGCATGGTGGCAGTCTCCGAGGACACGTCGGGACTGGCCGGTGCGGTCGCGCGCGGCGAGGGCGACGGCGAGGTGGCGGGAGGAGTCGCCGTGGCGGTTGGCGCCGGCGTCGAGGGCGAGGGCGAGGGCGAGGGTGCGCGCACGGTGGGGCTCGCGGAGGCCTCGATCGGGGACGTGCGCTCGTCCGACGACGTGGCCGCATCGTCGCTGCATCCCCACAACCCGGCCACCAGGACGAGTGTGGCAGCGGCGACGAGTCGTGACGAGGACATGGCGGGGACTGTATTGGCGCAGGGAGTCAGCCATGGTTCGCCACCGCGCACCATGGGTACACAATGGATGGAGACGCCGGGCCGATCGCCGCGGCGACCGACCCGGCGCAACGGTCGGCGCGGGTCGACGCCCCAGGACGGGAGGCTGCCGGATTGGACGTGAGCACGCTCGACGACGACACGACTGTGCGGGGCGCGGCCAGGACTGACCCGGCGTCGGCGGCGGAGGCCGTTGGCCTCGTCCACGTCAGCGATGACGAGCCCGGCATCCGGCGTGTCCGGCGCGGGACCGGGTTTGGCTATCGAGGCCCTGACGGCACGTGGCTGACCGGCGACCGGACACGCGCCAGGTTCGAGGATCTTGCCATCCCGCCGGCATGGACCGACGTGTGGATCTGCCGTGATCGCGACGGGCACCTGCAGGCCACCGGTCGCGACGACGCGGGCCGCAAGCAGCACATCTACCACCCGAGATGGCGCGACGCCCGCGACGCCGCAAAGTTCGCACGCCTGTGCGCCTTCCCGGATTCACTGACGACGCTGCGGGACGCCGTGGACGACGGCCTGCGCCAGCGCTCCGACCGGGGCCACTGGCTCCTCGCCCTCGTCGTGTCACTGCTGGACCGGACGCTGATCCGCATCGGGAACCAGGCGTCGGTGGACGCCCACGACACCTACGGCCTCACGACGCTGCTCGACGAGCACGTGACGGCAACGACGGCAACTGCCACGCT
This sequence comes from Nitriliruptoraceae bacterium, assembly GCA_035267125.1. Classification (GTDB taxonomy): domain Bacteria; phylum Actinomycetota; class Nitriliruptoria; order Nitriliruptorales; family Nitriliruptoraceae; genus Salsipaludibacter. Next base: position 1,961 of record DATFMD010000290.1, read on the forward strand.
TGCCTTCGACGGCAAGGGCGGCACCCACCATGAGGTGGCCGTCACCGACCGCCGGCTGGTCCGGGCCATTGCCGCCTGCGCAGAGGAGCCCGGCCAGCAGTTGTTCAGTTGGCACGACGACGAGGGCAGTCACGATGTCGACTCCACCGCCGTGAACGCATGGCTGCAGACCGTGACCGGGGATCCATGGACCGCTCGCGACTTCCGAGTGTGGGGCGGGACGGTTGCCGCCGCGACCGCGCTGGCGGCGTTGCAACCGCAACCCGACGACGATCTCGACCGACTCGTGCTGACCGGCTTCGATGCTGCCGCCGAAGCACTGCACAACACGCGAGCGGTGGCCCGCGCCAGCTACGTCCACCCCGCCGTGGCAGAGGCGTTTCGGGCCGGGGAACTGCCACGGCGCTTCGCGCGAGCGCGCGCCCGGCGGCGGCTCACCCGCGAGGAGTCGGCCGTCGCCCACTTGTTGGATGACCACGCCAACTGACCCGGACCGCGCGTTGAGCTGCGGCATGGGAATGCCGAGCGCGCGGGTATCGTTGCGGGCGGGCGCACCGGACCGAAGGGGACGCCATGGTCGAATGTCGATGTGACGTGCTCAACCACCTCACCGGTGCCATGGCTGCCGACTACGTGTCGACGCACCTGGACACGATCACGGGCTCCGACGTGGGCAATCGCACCTTCGAGTGTCGCGACACCGGCATCCGCTGGACCGACCAGACGTGGGGCCGCGACGGTTCGCCACGGCTGCGGCGCAGCCTCGATCGCTGATGGCCATCCTGGGCGGCAAGTTCACCAACGACGATGACGACGGGGGCGGCAGCGATGCCGTCACCCTGCCGCTCGACGACGTGGTGTGTTCTGTCTGTGGCCGCGAACTCGCACCCTGGATGACCACGTGTCCTGACGATGGCGGCGCACCGATGCCGCGGTCCGAGTCGATGGACGACGGCCCCAGCATCCCGGCGCACCTGTTGGAAGGCCTCGACGACATGCCCGCTGCGGACCCAGACGACGCGGCTCCGAGCTGACATGCCGATCTGTCCGCGGTGCCACGACACCTATCGCGACGGCGTGGTGACCTGTGTCGACTGCGGCCGGGAACTGTTGCCCGACGACGCCGTCCTGCCGGCCCGTGTCGATCGCCTGCTGGGCACCTTCGACCCCGTGATCGCCGATCGGCTCGCCGGGCTGCTGAGCCATCGCGGCGTTCCCCACCGCCTGATGGACGTTCCCAGCGGCACCGAGGTCGTCGTCGACCGCACCGCCGCCGACGAGCTGCGGGCCGAACTGCTCGTGTCGTGGGAGGGCATGCTCAACGGCATCGAGCCCGAGGACCGAGCTGCGCTGGCCGGCACCCGCCTGCGAGGCTGGATCGACCCGCCCGAGGCCCCGTGGATCGATCGCGACGGCAATGTCCGCGTGGCCGCCGACGACAGCCACGAGTCGACGCATGACGCCGCGCGCATGTGGGGGCCGTCGCTGGTCGTCGTGGGCGGCCTGATGCTGCTCTACGGCTGGTATGCGGGCTCGTCGGCCGGGCTCATCGTCGCCGGCATCGTCGCCGGCATCGTGGGCCTCTTCCTGCCCCGCTGACACCCCCACCGCCGGATTCGTCGCGTCAGGAGCCGACGGCGCGACCCGGATGGGCCAGTTCGAACTTGTCGACCAGGTGATGCCAGTGGCAGGCTCGGCAGACCTCGACGGTGTAGACCCTGAGGTCACCGAGCTTGGCGACCTTTGCCGGCAGGGCCTCGCGCGTCACGGCCTGGCCGCGACGGGCGGTGCGCCCGTGTCGGGGAAATGCGTACAGGACCTGGACCAGGTCGTGCTCGCGACACAGCGGACAGGGCTCGGCCTGCGCCTCGCCGATCCACTTGGCGGCTCGCAGCAACTCGGGATGGGCATCGCGGACGTCGGAGACGGCCGTGAGGCCTTCGCGGACGTCACGCAGCACCGCACGGCGCGCCATGCGGTAGTCCACCTTGCTGTGTCGCTGCACCACACCTCCATCGTGCCGTCGTCCCAGGCCGTCGTCCCGTGTGCCGTCGTCGGCCGAACGTCTGGCCCACTGTATGCACGACGTCCCGGTGCGGGGGGCAAGTCCGGTGATCACGTGGCCGTGCGCGGGCGGCGACATCGACGTGCCCCCGCCAAGACGGCGAGGGCACGATCGAAGGGGTGCGGCATCGAGCCGGGAAGCGGGCCGGTCAGCCCTGGCTCGGGTCGTTGGTCATCCATTCAGGCTTGCCGCCCTTGGTGGTCCAGAAGATGGCCGAGATCTCGTCGATCAGGTCGAGCAACTTCTGGCCGTCCGCCGGGTCGACCGACTTCTTGGCGTCCCCGGCAGCCTTGGCGGCATTCCAGAACAGCTCGTGCAGCTGCGGGTACTCCTCGAGATGCGGCGGCTTGAAGTAGTCGGTCCACAGGACCCACAGGTGATGCTTGACCAGCTCGGCACGCTCTTCCTTGATCTGGATCGCGCGAGCGCGGAACACCTCGTCGTCGGAGTCCTGGTACTTCACGGCCGACTGGTGCACCGACTCGGCCTCGATGCGGGCCTGCTCGGGGTAGTACACCCCGCACATGAGGTCGCAGTGGGCGTGGACCGTCTCGACCGGGCGAAACGGGTTGAGGGCGTCAATCAGGGCTGATCGCATGTGGGCAACTCCTTGAAGGTGCTCGTGAGGGCGGCGCGGCAGGACCGGGACCGGGACTGCCAGGACGGGTCGAACCTGCCAGGACGGGCCGGTCGCGTCGCGTTCTGTCAACCAGCCTAGTCTCGCCCCCCGGGTCCCAGACAAGCCCCAACCATGCCCGTTCGACCGCGACACGACGGAATATCGATGTTTGACCGTCCATCCGCGAGGCCTGGAGCCGACGGTTCGCCGGCACACCCGTCGTCGCGACGACGCCGGCGACGCGGCGCGCTGGTCGGTGTGGGGCTGTTGGGAGCCTGGGCCATCGCCCTGGCCGTGAATCGCTCCCTGCGTCGCGTCGAGGGCCCGTCGATGGAGCCGACCGTGGCGTCGGGGGACCTCGTGCTGACGCGGCCCCGGCTGGTCCAATCGAGTCCCGGACTGCTGCGGCGGGGCGACCTGGTCGTCGCCCGACTCGACGGCGTCAGCGCCATCAAGCGACTCGTGGGCCTGCCCGGCGACACCGTCGTCCTGGGCGATGGCCACCTCCATGTCGACGGCTCGTGGTGGGAGGTGCAGGGTGCCCACCTGGTCGACGAGGACCGCCGGATCGAGGTGGGCGCGGACGAGGTGGTGGTGCTCGGCGACAACCGTGCATGGTCGACCGACTCACGGGAGGTGGGCGCGGTCGGCCTGGCCGACGTCGACGCCGTCGTGGTCCATTCGGTCTGCCCGTGGCGGCGCACCAGCGGTCGGATGCGGCGACTCGAGGGACCCCGACGACGCGAAGCCGTGCGCGTCGTCGTGGTCGGACCCGACGATCGCACGTTGCTGTTCCGTGTGCGCGATGCCGACGGGGGCGACGCCCAGTGGTGGGAGACACCCGGCGGCGGCCTGCATCCGGGCGAGGACGTCCCGACGGCGGCTGCCCGCGAACTCGCCGAGGAGGTCGGCGCCCCCCACGGGCCGCTGGTCGACCTGGACCAGGTCGCCGAGCGGACCAGTCGGTGGTGGGGCGCCACGATCCGGCGGGTCGAGCACCACATGGCCACTCGGGTGACCACGACCGAGGTCAGCACGGCCAACTGGACTGCCGGCGAGCGCGCCGACCAGGTCGACTGGGCGTGGTTCACGGCTGCCGAGGTTGCCGCGTTGACCGATCCCGTCGTGCCCCACGACCTCCCCGACCTGCTGCACCGCGCGCTCCGGTCGCTCCCGCCCGAGCAGCGGGTCAGGCGGCCCGAGAGTGGACCTGGGTGAGCAGGGTGACCATGGTGTCGACCTCCTGTGCGCCCGGGATCAGGTGGGCCTGGTCGATGACGAAACTGGGCACGCTGGAGATCCCGGCTCGGCGAGCCCAGTCGAGGTCGGCCTGCACTGCCTCGGCACCCGCCTGCTCCTGCACGGCCGTGCGCGCCGCGCCTTCGTCGGCACCCACCTCCACCGCCCACGCCACCAGGTTGTCGGCAACGGCGATGTTGGCGCCCTCGGTGAAGTAGGCCCGGAACAACCGATCGTGCAGCCCATGGGCAGCCGCAGGACCGACTTCCTGTTCGACCCACGCCACCAGTCGAAGGGCCGGCAGCGACGTGATCCGCACGACGCGATCGAACCGGTAGTCGAGGCCGACCGCGGCGCCCAGCGTGACCAGGCGCTGGGTCATGGCGTCGAACGCGCCGGAGCCGTACTTGCGTTCCATCTCGGCTCGCAGGTCCTGGGGCTGCTCGCTCGCGCCCGGATCCAGTTGGAACGCCCGCCAGCGGACGTCCACCTCTGCGCCGAAGGCGACCCGGTCGAGCGCGGCCTCGAGACGGGTCTTGCCGAGGTAGCACCATGGACAGACCACGTCGGAGAACACGTCGATGTGCATGTCGGCCGGTTCCTTCGTCGAAAGCGAGTGGCGGACCACCGTGCCGTCACGCCGGGGCATAGGTCCAGTCGTCCTGCTTGCGGTGGTAGTCGTGGTCGAAGGTGACCACACCGGTGTCGAGATCGACGTCGGTGATCTTGGGAACCACGGGCTCGCGACTCGACCAGCAGGCCGTGCCGAGGTGATCGGCGACCTCTTCGGCGAAGTCCTCGAGCAGGCTGGCGACCAGCAGTTGGGCCCCGGTCGGCAGGGCACAACGCGCCTGGTCGGTGACCTTGCCCGCCCACATCGCCAGGCTGTCGAGGTCGTCGGCGGTGCCATCTCCGTGGTCGATGCGTTCGAGCGCCTCGTGGATGGCGGTCGTGCCCAGCGTGCAGGCGTTGCACTGGCCACACTGCTCGACCGACAGGAACCGCGCCAGGACCGCGGCCACGCGCACCACGCAATGCGAACGGTCGTAGACGACGAAGCCGGCGCTGCCCAGGCCGATGTCGACCTCGGCCATGGCGTCGAAGCCGGCCGCGACGTCGAACAGGTCCGGTGTGATGACGCGCGACGAGACTCCCGAGATCACGAACTTGGGATCCTCGGCGCCGCCGATCTCGCTGATGACGGTCCCCAGGCTCACCCCGAGCGGCAACTCCCAGCACCCGGATGCCGCGACGTCGCCTGACAAGGTGAACACCATGGTCCCCGGACTGTCCGTGCTGCCCTGGCGGCGGAACCACTCGGCACCGTTGGCGACGATGCCGGGCACGTTCGCCAGCGTCTCGACGTTGTTGACCAGGGCCAACGAGGGATTGGCGCTCTGGGTGAACAGCCCGTTCATGTACGGCGCCAGGTGACGTGGCATCGGCAGTTCTCCCTCGATGACCTCGAGCATGCCGGTCTCTTCGCCGTAGAGGTACTCGTCGGGTCCACGCACGACCTCGACGGCTGCAGCCCCCGGCCACCCTGCCTCGATGGCTGCGGCCACGGCACGATCCAGGGCAGCGAGTTCCTCGACGGCTCGTTCCTTCATGCCGACGATCACGCGGCTGGCGCCGACGGCGTGGCGAGCGATCAGGGCACCCTCGAGCACCTGGAAGGGGTTCCACCGCAGCAGCGCGCGGTCCTTGAACGTGCCCGGTTCTCCCTCGGCGGCATTGACGACCAACGCCACGTCGAGGTCGTCGTCGGCAGCGGTCTCCAGGATCGAGCGCCACTTGGTCCCGGTCCCGAAACCTGCCCCGCCTCGACCACGCAGTCCCGATTCGGCGATCTTGGCGATCACCTCTTCACGTTCGAGGTCCACGAGCGCCGCGATGCCGGCACCCCCGCCTGCGTCCACGTAGTCGTCGAGGTCCAGCAGGGCACGACTGGGCAGCAGTCGGGCATCGTCATCGAAGGTGGCCAAGGCGAGTCCATTCGGCTCGAACGGCAGCGGTCGGGGGGCGACACCAACGTACGAGACGCACTGCGGGCTCGGGTCAGGACCACGGCGTGGTGGGTCGGGCCAGGGGCTCGCCGTCGACCACCATGTCGACCTTCTCGTTGAAGAAGCACACCAGGTTGGCGAGGCCGGGCTGTTGGTCGATCGGGTCGCGATAGCTCCATGCGATGTCGCGGCCCACCTCACCGGCGCCATCGAGCGACCAGTACTGGGCGACGCCCTTGTACGGGCACGCCGTCGCTGTCGGCGAGTCGACCAGCACGTCGGTGCGCACGTCGCCGGGAGGCAGGTAGTAGCGGGTGGGCAGGTCGGTCTCGAACAGCAGGAACGGGGCGTGGCTGTTGGCCAGGACCAGCCCGTCCAGCGACACCTGGACATGGCGGGTGGAGGCCAGCAGGTCGACGCGCTTGCGGGGATCCCGCGCATGGACGAAGACCTGTTCGGCCTCCTCGTACCACTTGTCCATCACCTCCCAGCGAAAGGTGAGGTGTTCCGCCAGCCCGGCCAGTTGCACCGGCGGATCCGTGTAGGCCCAGGCTGCCCGTTCGATCTCCACGTCGTCGACGCGCAGGTCCCACCATCGTCGCCCGTCGACCTCACCGGCCGGGACCAGGGTCTCCATGTCGACGTCGGCGAGCGGGAAGAAGTACCCGGGCAGCAACGGCTGCGGTGAGTCTTCGAGCAAGGGGGGACCGAATGCAACATGCAGCATCGCCCGGGTCGAGCTCGCGACGGTGCGTCCGCCCACCTCGGTACGGATCCAGCGTTCGGTGGACTCGACCCGGGCCGGTGGCATCATTGCTCGAAGTTCGTCGGCGGTTGGCATGGCGGCTCCTCTGTTCGCCTGCCATCGACCATATGCACGTGGGATGGGGCTGTCACCAGTCGACTGCGGAATGCCGGTGGGCCCCGTCGGCATTGGGGACAGTGCCGACCAGTCACCCAGGAGCCCTCCATGGACATTGCCACTGCCCTTGCCTTCGCCGCCGACCACACCCAGGGCGTGCTGATCACGCTCAAGTCCGACGGTCGCCCGCAGGCATCGAACATCGCCTACGCCACCGATGTCGACGACGAGCGCGTCCGGATCTCGGTGACCACGTCGCGTGCCAAGACCAA
>DATFMD010000291.1:0-4172 GCA_035267125.1 Nitriliruptoraceae bacterium
CGTGACCGACGGCACGCGAGAGCGGTGGGATGTCGTTCGTACGGTGCAGTCAACTTCGGGAACCACCCGGAACCGAGCACACGAGGACACCATGGACGCCGTCACACTCACCGGAGTTATCAAGGACTACGGACCCGTCCGGGCCCTGGACCAGCTCGAGCTCGGCATCGAGACCGGTCGCATCACGGCCATCCTCGGGCCGAACGGGGCCGGCAAGACCACCGCGATCGACCTGATGCTGGGGCTGCGTCGCCCGACGTCGGGGACGGTGCGCATCCTGGGCCACCAGCCCGACGACCCCGCCGTCAGGCCCCGCGTCGGCGCCATGCTCCAGGACCCCGGGTTCCCCGAGGCCACCACCTGCGCCGAACTCCTCCACCTGGTCGCGGCCGCCTCCCCCGACCCGATGGCCGTGGAGGACGTGCTGGAGCATGCCGACCTGGCCGGCCTGGGTGATCGTCGCATCGCGCAGCTGTCAGGGGGGCAGCGCCAGCGAGTCGCCTTCGCGATGGCCCTGGTCGGACAGCCGGAGATCCTGTTCCTCGACGAGCCCACCGTCGCACTGGACGTGGAGGCACGACGTCGCTTCTGGGTGCGGATCCGCACGCTCGCAGACAGGGGCCACACGATCGTGTTCTCCACCCACTACCTGGCCGAGGCCGACGAGGTCGCCGACCGCGTCGTGGTCATCGATGGAGGGCGGGTGTTGGCCGACGGCACGCCACGCCAGGTGAAGGGGCTCGTGGCTGGTCGCACGATCCGGTTCACGACCACACGGACCCGGGACGACCTGGCCGCGGTCCCCGGCGTCGAGCGCGTCGAGGTGCCGGAGGACTCGTCGTCATCCCGACTCGTGGCCCTGCACACCTCGGACGCCGCGTCCGTGGTCACCGCCCTGGTTCGTGACGGCGATCCGTTGGACGACCTCACCGTCGAGGAGACCGCACTCGAGGAGGCCTTCGTCCACCTCACGCAGGCCGCATGACCCGGCCGCCGACTCCCCGTCGGGGCAGCCACCAGCACCGCACTCACCGACGACAAGCGCCACCGCCCACCACCGGGCTCGACCACGAAGGGCACCACCATGACCGCCACGACCTCCGCACCCCCGTCACCCACGACCTCGATCGACCCGTCGCGCGGCGTCCGCCGCCGCCGCACGCCCCGCGATGCCATGCGGGTCCTCGCGGCCCAGGTCTCGGCCGAGGTGCGCGCGAACTTCCGAGTTCCCGAGTTTCTCGTCGGCGCAATCTCGGTCCCCATCCTGCTCTACGTGATGTTCGGGTCGTCGCAGTCGGGTGAAACCCTGCCCGGCGGCACTGCGGTCGCCGCGATGATGGCGGCATCGTTCGCCGCCTACGGCATCGTCAGCCTGGCCATCTTCACGTTCGGCGTCGACGTCGCCCAGGAACGGGACAAGGGGTGGTTGCGCACCCGACGCGTGACGCCGTTGCCGACATGGGTCTACTTCGCAGCCAAGATCTTCATGGCCGTGGTGTTCTCGACCCTCATCCTGGCCGGCATCACGACCGTGGCGATCACGGTCGTCGGTGTCGACCTGCCCCTGGTGACATGGTTGCGGCTGTGGCCCGTCCTGCTCAGTGGCGCCGTGGTGTTCAGCACCTTCGGCTTCGCGATCGCGTGGTTGGCGCGTCCCCGCGCCGCTGCCGCCATCGGGAACCTGATCTTCCTGCCCCTGTCGTTCGCGTCCGGCTTCTTCATGCCGCTGTCCCAGTTGCCGTCCTTCATGGCCGACGCCGCTCCGTGGTTGCCCACCTACCACTACGGCCTCCTGGTCTGGGCGCAGCTGGCACCGCCGGCCGACGTCTCGGCATGGGTCGGAACCGATGTCGCTGGCCCGCTGTGGCCCCAGGTGGTGTGGATGGTCGGGTCATTCATCGTCTTCGGGCTCCTCGCGCTGGCCGGCTACCGGCGCGACCGGGAACGCACCCTGGGCTGACGCGCCCGACGACGCCGGTGATTGCGGCCCCCCTACGGGTCAAGGCCGTGGCCGCCGCCGGACGGACAGTCCGGCGGCGGCCACTGTCGTGTTCCGGGCCGGGTGCGCGTACCGTGTCCCAGCGGCGCCAGGACTGGCGTCGCGGCCGCGCGCGGACCAGAGGGTGTGATGGACAACGATGCAGGCTGGTCGATCGGTCGCGTGTTGGACCACCCCAACGCCCTGGTGAGGTGGGGGATCCGGGCATGGTTGTTGCTGGGAATGTTTCTGCTGGCATGGGTGCTGTGGCGACTCGCCGGCACTGCCCGGTTGGTCATTGCCCCGCTGGTCGTCGCGGTGTTTCCCGCGGGAGTCTTCATGTCGGTCGTGGACTGGCTCGTCGACCGAGGGTGGAACCGTGGGCTGGCGTCGTTGCTGGCCACGGCCGCCTTCATGGTCGCCCTGGCCGGCGTGTTCGTCCTGCTCGGCTGGCAGGTCAGCCAGGAACTCTCGGGACTGACCGAACAGCTGGCCGACGAGTGGGACAACCTGCGCGGCATGCTCGGCGATCCATCGTGGCTTCCCGCCAACCTCACCGCAGCAGAGGTGGCCCAGTCCGCCGCCGACGCGGGTTCCGGTGAAGGTGGTGGTGAGGGCGAGGGCGGGTCGGGCGGCATCGGATCCGTGGTGGTGCTCGGACGGTCGCTCGTCGAACTCCTCGCCCAACTCTTCCTGGGCCTGGTGGCGCTGTTCTTCTACCTGCGCGATCGCGCCAAGATCGCCGCCTTCCTGACCAGCCTGTTCCCGAGCAAGCACCGCGACGACGCGCGCGAGATCGGCCGTCGCACGTGGCAAACGGTCACCGACTACATCCGCGGCCAGTCGATCGTGGCCGTCGTCGACGGTGTGCTGTTCGCGATCGGCCTGGTCATCCTCGGTGTGCCGCTGGCATGGGTGCTGGGCATGATCGTCGCGATCGGTGCCTTCGTGCCGGTCATCGGTTCGATCATCGCCGGTGGCATCGGGGTGCTGGTCGCGCTGGTCAGTGGCGGTGTGACCACCGGACTGCTGACACTGGTGCTCATCGTCGGCGTGCAGCAACTCGAGGGCCATGTGCTCGCTCCCTACGTGTTGGGGCGGGGCCTGGACGTCCATCCGTTGGTGATCCTGGTTGCCGTCACCCTGGGCGCCGCCATCCTGGGACCCTTCGGCGCGCTGATCGGGGTGCCGCTCGCCGCCTCGCTCTACCAGGCCATTCGCTACGTCAATGCCGAGGTGGCGTGACCGGTGCGGCACGCGTTGCCCACCGTGGCGCCGAGCCCTCAGGTAGTTTGGAGCCGCAGCGGACGAGGTGTGCCATGCAGGACAATGGGCAAGGTCGGTCGGGTTGGGGGAACCCGATGCTCCGTCACATCGACGTCGGTCGGCTGCTGGTTGCCACACCCTCGCTGACCGACCCGAACTTCGACCGCACGGTGATCCTCGTCCTCCAGCACGACCCCGAGGACGGCACGATGGGGATCGTGCTGAACCGTCCCACTGGGCTCACCGTCGACGACCATCTCGATGGCTGGGGCGTGGTCGCTCCCGCCCCGGATCGCGTCTACATCGGCGGACCGGTGCATCCTGAACTGGCCATCGTCGCGGCCACCTGCCCGGTGACGTCCGCAATGCCCGTGGGTGCCGACGGCTGGCCCGACGAGATCGTGCAGTTGACGGACTGGGCGGGCGTGGTCGACCTGACCCTGGACCCGTCGATGCTGGTGGGGCGAGTGGTGGTCCGCGTCTTCGCGGGACATGCCGGCTGGAGCCCGGGCCAACTGGCCGACGAGATCGACGAAGATGCCTGGTGGGTGGTCGACGCCGAACAGGACGACCTGGTGACCTGCGACCCCGAGGGCCTGTGGCGGCGCGTGTTGCGGCGCCAGGACGGCCCGCTCGCGATGGTGTCGACCTGGCCTGACGAGCCCGAGCGCAACTGACCGCGCACGGCTGCCGTCGGGCGTCCCTCGGTGCGCCGTCCCGTCCACACCTCGTCCCCGGCCTGTGGATTCGACGCGGACCGCGTGACGCCACCACCTACACTTCGTGGACCCAAGGAGGGTCGTCGTGCTCGATGGCATGTGGCAGTTCCTGCTGGTCGGCGTCTTCGGTGCGATCGGCGCTGCGTTGGCGATCGGCACCGGTGCCGCGCTGATTCGGTGGTACCGCACCAAGCAGTGGCCGGGCCAGG
>DATFMD010000292.1:0-8801 GCA_035267125.1 Nitriliruptoraceae bacterium
CAGTCGGCCGGTGCGAACCGGATGATCACCTGGTCGTAGCCAAGCGAGGTCAGCAGTTCCTCCATGGCCAACTGGCTGCTCTCGCGGGCCCGTTCCCTGATCCCGTCCTGGATCGCGGCTTCGACCATGAGGTCCTCCGCCGCGAGACGGGCCTCGCGCTCGAGGTCCATGTCACCGCTCGTGAACAGGCCCGTGTCACGGTCGTAGACGCGGGTCTGTTCGTTGTCCATCTCGACGGCCGTGATCGTGGGACTCGGCAGTGTCAGGGTGATCGAGTTCGCCGCCTCGTTGATGACGACGTCATCGGGACCGACCTGGCCGAGGTCGACGCCAGCCGAGATCCGGGCCACCGCGAACAGGAAGATGCGATCACCCGTGGCGAAGTTGAGCAGGCCGGTGTCGGTTCCCGATTCGATGGTCGTGGACTCGACCACCTCGACGGTCGTGAGTTCGGACAGGTTGCGCACCGACTGCACGACAACGGGGCCCCGATCGACGAACTCCTCGCCTCCGAACAGGTCCGTCAGCGGGTTGTTCCAGGAGGCCATGCCCCACAGCACCATCGCGACGACTGCGCCCAGGAACAGCATCACGGCCCAGCCGAGACGGGCGCGTCGACGTGGGGGCGCAGCGGGTGTGGTCATGCCGCCAGCCTATGTCGGCAACGACCCCCGAGGCGGGGGGCATGGTCCGCGGTAGGTTGGCCGGGCTCCGCGCCACTTGTCGCCGTCGCCAGGATTGGACATGACCGACGCCTTCGCCATCTCCGACGCCTACGTCGACGAGGTCTTCGCCCGCAGCCCGATGACGGCCACGGCGTTCGGCGTCGCGGGCAGCGACCACCTGTGGGACGACATGTCACCAGCGGGACATGACGACCTGGCCGACCTGGCGCGCGCCACCCGGTCCGCGCTCGTCGACCACCTCGACGATCCCGACCCCGACCAGGCCCATGCTGCGGCCGTGCTCACCGCGCAGTTGGGGGAGGGCCTGCAGGCGCACGCGGCTGGTGACCATCTGCGCGACGTCAACCACATCTACTGCCCGGTCACGGAGGTGCGCGACATCTTCGACATCATGGATCGGGAGTCTCCGTCCGGGTGGGCCGACGTCACGACCCGACTCGCCACCATCGACCAGCCACTGGCCGGGTATCGCGAGTGCCTCGACCAGGGACTGTCGCAGGGACTGGTCGCGGCCCGGCGCCAGGTGCTGTCGGTCATCGAGCAGATGCGGGTGCTGGCCGGTGACGACTCGCCGTTCGCCGCCTACGCAGCCCAGGCCGCCGAGACGGGGCTGGCACCCGAGGCGCGTGACCAGCTGGCCGCGGCCGTCAGCCACGCCCAGGCGAGTGTCGGCGCCCTGGCCGACTGGTTCGAGTCCGAGTTGCTGCCCACTGCCCCCGACCAGGACGGTGTCGGGCGGGATCGCTACGAGCGCAACGTCCAGGCCTTCATCGGTGACGACCTCGACCTCGAGGAGACCTACGCATGGGGGTGGCAGGAACTTGCCTCGATCTGGGAGCGCATGGAGGTCGTTGCTGCCCAGATCGATCCCGAGGCCGACGTGCGCGAGGTGATCGAGCGACTCGAGACCGACCCGGCCCAGGCTGCCCCGTCACCACAGGCGTTCGTCGCGACCGTGCAGGACCTGCTCGACGACGCCGTGGCGAAGCTGGACGGCACCCACTTCGACCTGCCCGACAAGATGAAGCAGGTCACGGTCAACCTGGCGCCCGCGGGTGGCGCGCTGGGGGCGTGGTACATCAACCCGTCGGAAGACTTCACCCGGCCGGGATCGGTGTGGTACTCGCTCGGGGACCAGCAGGTGATCCCGATGTGGAAGGAGGTCTCGACCGCCTACCACGAGGGGTTCCCGGGCCATCACCTGCAGGTCGCGACGGTGATGGACCGGGCCGAGCGGTTGTCGCGGGCCCACCGCCTGCTGGTCTGGTATCCCGGGTACGGCGAGGGGTGGGCGCTGTACACGGAGCGCTTGATGGACGAACTCGGGTTCCTCGACGATCCGGCCTGGAAGTTGGGGATGCTGGCCACGCACGCGTTCCGCGCCAGCCGCGTGGTCGTGGACCTCGGCCTGCACCTGGGCTTCACGATTCCCGACGACGCACCGATGTTCGCGGGTCGGGACTGGGACTTCGACTCGGCCGTGGCGTTCATGGAGCGGATGGGCCTGGAGGACCACGACGTCGCCGTGTCGGAGGTCAAGCGCTACCTGGGCTGGCCGGCCCAGGCCATCAGCTACAAGGTGGGCGAACGTGCCATCCTGACCATCCGCGACGAGCTGCGGGAACGCGGCGACTTCGATCTCAACGACTTCCACAATGCGGTGCTGGACGGTGGTCCGCTGCGCATCGACATGCTGCGCGACCGCATGCTGGCCTGAGTACTCCGGTTGACCACGCCGTACCCGTGCTGCCGGATCGTCCCGGCACCCGTTCGCCACCCCTGTTCGCAAATTCCCGGACCAAAAGTCGCCCGTCGTTCCGCCGACGCTGGTTGACTCGACCGTGGGGGCAACGAGTCACGTTCGATGTGGGCGCAACGAGTCACGCCCACGTTGGACGAAGCGCACGACAGGGATCACGAAACGAGGAGGCGGTCGCATGCAGGTACCGGAGACGTTTGACTACGAGCGGGTGTCGACCGTGCAGGAGGCGATCGACCGACTTGCCCACCACGGCGACGAAGCTCGCCTGATCGCCGGCGGGCACAGCCTGCTGCCGATGATGAAGCTGCGACTGGCCCTGCCGGAGGTCGTGATCGACATCAACGACGTGCCCGGCCTGGACGTCGTGCGCATCGACGGCGAGGAGATCGCCATCGGGGCGATGGTGCGCCACGCTGCCATCCTCGACGACCCGATCCTGGCCGAGCACTACCCGGTGTTCGCGGATGCCGAGCGCAAGATCGCCGACCCGTTGGTGCGCAACCGGGGCACGATCGGTGGATCGGTGTGCCAGGCCGACCCTGCCGAGGACCTGTCGGCCGTGGTCACGGCGCTGCGAGGCAGCGTCGTCATCCAGGGCGCCGACGGCCAGCGCGTGGTGCCGATCCGGGAGTTCCACACGGGTCCCTGGGAAACCGTCGTGGGTGATGCCGAGATGGTGGTCGAGATTCGCGTTCCCATCCGCACGTCCGTGGGCAGTGCCTACGAGAAGGTCGAACGACGCGTCGGTGACTGGGCCGTCGCCGCTGCCGGCACGTTCGTGCGCATGGACGGCGACACGATCAGCGAGGCCGGGATCGGGCTCGCGGCCGTGGGTGCCCAGCACATGACCTGCCCCGAGGCCGAGGCTGCGCTGGTGGGTGGTCCCGCCTCCGCCGACGCCTTCGCGACCGCTGCCGGCATCGTGTCGGCATCGGTCGAACCGGTCGCCGATCAGCGCGGACCGGTCGACTACAAGCGTCACCTGGCCGGCGAGTTGACTCGACGAGCCCTGGCCCGGTCGGCACAGCGAGCCAGCACCGACACCACCGAGGAGCACGCCTGATGACCGCCAAGATGGACGTGACCATGACCGTGAACGGGACGGAGGTGACCCGCGAGGTCGAGCCCCGCACGCTGCTGGTGCACTTCGTTCGTGACCACCTCGGCCTGACCGGCACCCACTGGGCATGCGACACCACCAACTGCGGTGCCTGCACGGTGTGGGTCGACAGCGAACCCGTCAAGAGCTGCACGGTGCTGGCGGCAATGGCCGGTGGCCACGACGTGCGCACCGTCGAGGACCTCGACACCGGCGGTGAACTCAATCCGTTGCAGGAGGGCTTCATGCGCGAGCATGGCCTCCAGTGCGGCTTCTGCACGCCCGGCATGCTCATGACCGGCCAGGCACTGCTGGATCGCGATCCCGACCCGGACGAGGCCACGATCCGCGAGGCGATCTCGGGGAACCTGTGTCGCTGCACCGGCTACGAGAACATCGTGCGTGCAGTGCGGTGGGCAGCCGAGAACGCCAACGGCGACGGCGGCCACGATGCCGGACCCGATGACGGCGCGGACGAATCCGGTGGCGACGAATCCGGCGACGACACTGCGGAGGTGACGGCATGACGGCAACCGAGACGCCCCCAGAGACACCCCCAGAGACACCGATGAGTGACGCCGGCAACCCGATCGGGTTCGGCCGGATGCTGCGCAAGGAGGACGCCCGGTTCCTGCGTGGCCAGGGCAAGTACGTCGACGATGTCCAACTCCCCGGCATGCTGCACGGCGCCATCCTGCGTGCCCCGATGGCGCATGCGCGCATCAACTCGATCGACACGTCGGCGGCAGAGGCCATGGACGGCGTCCATGCCGTCATCACCGGCGAGGTGCTCGAGGGCCTGGGGTTGGCGTGGATGCCGACCCTGTCCAACGACACGCAGTCGGTGCTCGTGACCGACAAGGTGCGCTACCAGGGCCAGGAGGTGGCCTTCGTGGTCGCCGACGACCACTACACGGCCCAGGATGCACTCGACCGCATCTTCGTCGACTACGAGCCCCTTCCGGTCGTGGCGGACGCCAAGCAGGCGCTGGACGAGGACGCGCCCCTCATCCGCGACGACGTCGAGGGTCGCGTCGACAACAAGATCTACGACTGGGAGGCCGGCAACCGCGACGAGACCGACCGCGTGTTCGCCGACGCCGAGGTCGTGGTGAGCCAGGAGATGCTCTACCCGCGCGTGCATCCGGCACCCATGGAGACATGCGGCTCGGTCGCCCACATGGATCCCGTGACGGGCAAGTTGGTCATCTGGACGACCACGCAGGCGCCGCATGCCCACCGCACCCTCTACGCCCTGGTCGCCGGACTGCCCGAACAGAAGATCCAGGTCATCTCGCCCGACATCGGTGGGGGCTTCGGCAACAAGGTCGGCATCTATCCCGGCTACGTGTGCTCGATCGTCGGCTCCATCGTCACCGGCAAGCCGGTCAAGTGGATGGAGGATCGCTCGGGCAACCTCATGTCCACGTCCTTCGCCCGCGACTACCACATGACCGGGTCGATCGCGGCCACCGCCGACGGCGACATCCAGGGGCTGCGCGTCGACGTGCTGGCCGACCACGGCGCCTTCAACGGCGTCGCCCAGCCGACCAAGTACCCGGCCGGGTTCTTCCACATCTTCACCGGGTCCTACGACTACGGCGCTGCGCACTGCAACGTCCGTGCGGTCTACACCAACAAGGCACCCGGCGGTGTCGCGTACGCCTGTTCGTTCCGCATCACCGAGGCGGTCTACCTCGTCGAGCGAATGATCGACGTGTTGGCCGACGAGCTCGACATGGACCCGGCCGAGTTGCGCATGAAGAACCTGCTGCAGCCCGAGCAGTTCCCCTACACCACCCCGACCGGCTGGGAGTATGACTCCGGTGACTATCCACGGGCACTGACCAAGGCCCTGGACATGGCTGGCTACGACAACCTGCGTGCCGAGCAGGCGACGATGCGCGAGGCCCACGAACGCGGCGAGTCCAGCATGGTCATGGGCATCGGCATCTCGTTCTTCACCGAGGGTGTGGGGGCCGGACCCCGCAAGCACATGGACATCCTGGGCCTGGGCATGGCCGACGGCTGCGAACTGCGCATCCACCCGACCGGCAAGGCGGTCCTGCGCATCAGCGTGCAGAGCCAGGGACAGGGCCACGAGACCACCTTCGCCCAGATCGTGTCCCAGGAACTCGGCATCCCGCCCGAGGACATCGAGGTCGTGCACGGCGACACCGACAACACGCCCTTCGGGTTGGGGACCTACGGATCCCGGTCGACCCCGGTGTCGGGCGCCGCGGCGGCGGTCGTGTCCCACCGCATCCGCGACAAGGCCCGCGTGATCGCTGCAGCCGCGCTGGAGTGTGACCCCGACGATCTCGAGTGGGAACCCGGCCGCTGGTTCGTCAAGGGCTCGCCCGAGACCGGCCAGACCATCCAGGAAACCGCCTTCGCAGCCCATGGCAGCCTCGAACTTCCCGAGGGCGTGGAGGGCCACCTCGACGCCCAGACTGTCTACAACCCACCCAACCTCACCTATCCCTTCGGCGCCTACATCTGTGTCACCGACGTCGACACCGCCACCGGGGAGGTGGTCGTGAGGCGCTTCATCGCCGTGGACGACTGCGGCCCACGCATCAACCCCATGATCGTCGAGGGCCAGGTGCACGGCGGCCTGGCCGACGGCATCGGGATGGCGCTGATGGAGGTCATGGCCTTCGATCCCGACGGCAACCACCTCGGTTCGTCGTTCATGGACTACCTACTGCCCACCTCGATGGAGTGTCCCACCTACGAACTGGGCGAGACCGTCACGCCCTCGCCCCACCATCCGTTGGGGGTCAAGGGTGTCGGCGAGTCGGCCACGGTCGGGTCGCCACCAGCCGTGGTGAACTCCGTGCTGGACGCCATCGGCGTGCGGCATGCCGACATGCCGTTGACGCCGGCCGCGGTGTGGCGTGCCCTGCAGGGGTCGCCACTGCGCACGGACATGGCGATCGAGTAGTCCCGCGTCGTGGGTCGTCCGGCAGGGAGCTGCGTCCATGCCGGTGCGAGGACTGCCGACGTTGCAGTGTCACCGAGGAGGAGTGTCATGGCCGTTGCACCCGTTGCCGACCGTGCCGGCGAGTTGCGTGCCGGGCGGGTGCCCTTCGTCCATGCCCGCGTCGTGCTGGCCGAGCGACCGACGTCGGCGACCCCCGGTGACGAGGCCGTCGTGCTCGGTGACGGCACGATCGAGGGCTTCGTGGGCGGCACGTGCGCCGAGGCGACCGTGCGCGAGCAGGCCCTGGGCGTGTTGCGGTCGGGCCGATCGGCGCTCGTGCGGATCACCCCGGACCCGGAGCCGGCACAGGACGGCAAGGTGGTGGTCCACAACCACTGCCTGTCCGGCGGAACCCTGGAGGTCTTCCTCGAACCAGACCTTCCCGTGCCGTTGGCGGTGGTGGTCGGCTCCTCGCCGATCGCGACCGCGTTGCTGGACGTCGGCGCCGCAGTCGGGTGGGAAGTCGTGGCGTGGGAGGGCGCCATGCCCGAGGGAGCGTCTGCCGTGGTGGTCGCATCCCACGGTCGCGACGAGGAGGACGTCCTTGCGGCCGCGATCGCGGCCCGGATCCCCTACGTGGGCCTGGTCGCGAGTCCACGCCGGGGTCGTGCCGTGGTCGGGTCGCTCGACCTGTCCGACGATGATGCTGCCGCCATCGACACGCCAGCAGGCCTGGACATCGGTGCGCGCACCCCTGCCGAGGTGGCGGTGTCGATCCTGGCCGGCATCATCGCGGCTCGTCCGGTCGTGCACGACGGTGGCCACGATCCGGATGCGGGCATCGTGGCCGGGACGGGCGAGTCTTCCGACCACCCCGATCCGGCAGTCGCCGAGGCATCGACGGCCACCGACCCGGTGTGTGGGATGGCAGTTGCAACGGTCCCCGCGTCGCTGCATGTCGATCACGGCGACACCACCGTGTGGTTCTGTGGTCCCGGCTGCCGTGACGCGTTCGTCGCAGACCCGAACGGCTTCAGTGACTGAACTCTGCCGCCGCGACGCTGCCGTCGTCGCCGGTCTCGCCGGTCTCGCCGGCCGATCCGGCCGGTGACGCCGCCGAGGTGACGGCTGACGAATCGGTCGAGGACTCGCGGAACGAGGCCACCGTTGCAGCGACCGCCGTGCGGTGGGGGGTGACCGCGATGCGCCCGAACGTCGTCTCGAAGTTGGTGGCGTCGACCACCCACGGTCGGTCGTACTGGACCCGGACCGAGCGGGACTCGCGGATCATCGGGTCGAACAGACCGGCCGCCCAGATCGCGGCGTGGGGGAGGACACCGGGTGTCTTCGAACCGGTCGCGTCGCTGACCAGGCCGAGCAGTTCGCGCTGCGTGACGGCCGGCGCGGCCGGCAGGATCCAGGCCCGACCGTCGGCGCGTTCGTCCTCGACGAGGGTGGCGAAGCCGCGCGCGGCGTCGGGCAGGTAGTGGAACGTGTGGGGCTGGTCCAGGTTCCACAGCCCGCGGGGCCGACGTCCGGCGAGTGCGGGCAGGATCCCCATCATGGCCAGCCCG
The DNA here is from genome assembly GCA_035267125.1 of Nitriliruptoraceae bacterium. GTDB lineage: Bacteria > Actinomycetota > Nitriliruptoria > Nitriliruptorales > Nitriliruptoraceae > Salsipaludibacter. Next base: position 8,048 of record DATFMD010000292.1, read on the forward strand.
GAGTTCGTGCCGTTTGGGCCGTAGTAGTCGCTGAAGCGCCCGATGGTGGCACGGATGCGGCCGGATCGGTGCGCGTCGATGACCCGTTCGCCGAGCTGGCGTCGCAGCATCCCCTTGGCGTCGCGTGCGTGTTCTGGGGAGTCCTCGGACAGTGGGCCCGCCGCGGGGGCGTACATGTAGAGGTTGTCGACCACCACCAGTCGGGCGCCAGCCGCGGCCACGCCGTCGATCACGTTGTCCATGATCGACGGGAAGGCCTCCACCCACTCGGGGTAGGGAGGTTGGCTGGCCATGACGACCACGTCGGCGCCGGCGCATGCAGCCAGCGTGGCGGCGGCGTCAGTGTGGTCGAAGGCAGTGGTCGGCACGCCCTCGAGCACCGAGCCGCCGCTGTGCGATGCCGGTGTGACGTGGTGACCGCGAGTTGCCAGTTCGTGGGTGATGGCGCGGCCGATGCCGCCGGTGGCCCCGAGGACGGTGACCTGCATGTGCGTTCCTTTCGTGAACACTGTTCGCACAACGTACAGTGAACAGTGTTCGCAACGATACAGGTGGTAGTGTTTCGAGCGGTACGCGCACAGACGATGGGGCCACGGCACCCAGGAAGGCAGGACGTGACCGGACGACGCGAGCAACTGCGCGAGGAACTGTTGTCCTCGGTCCGCGACGCGGCACGCGCCAACCTGCAGCAGGACGGCCCCGCGGGCCTGTCACTGCGCGCGGTCGCGCGTGACGTGGGGATCAGCCCCGCCGG
>DATFMD010000293.1:0-3969 GCA_035267125.1 Nitriliruptoraceae bacterium
GAGTTGGTGGCCTGCAGTGACATCCAGGCGGTCCTGAACGCCGTTGCGACGGGCACTGCGACCCGCGGCGTGGTGCCGATCGAGAACACGCTCGAGGGCTCGGTCCGGGCCACCGTCGACGCACTCGCATTCGACTCCGACATGCTGATCGAGGCCGAACTGGAGTTGCCGATCGCGTTGGTGTTGGCAGTCGCGCCGGGCACGTCCCTCGACCAGGTCGTGGCGGTGCGATCACACCCGGTCGCGCTGGCGTCGTCGCGTCACTGGCTGACGGCCAACCTGCCCGATGCGGAACGCCTGCCGTCGGCCTCCACCGCCCGTGCGGCCCAGGTCGTTGCCGGTGATGGCGACGACGACCTCGGCACGAGCCAGCAGGGCGCCACCGCGGCGATCGTCAACTCACTGGCGGCCGATCGCTACGGCCTCGAGGTGCTGGCGCGCAACATCTCGGACACGGCGGCCAACACCACCCGATTCGTCGTCGTCGGCCGGTCACTGTCGGCGCCCACGGGCTGGGACAAGACGTCGTTGGTGGTCTTCATCGACGAGAACCGACCGGGTGCGCTGCTCAACCTCCTGGAGATCTTCGCCGAGCGCGACATCAACCTCACCCGCCTGGAATCTCGCCCGACCAAGGCCGAACTGGGCACCTACTGCTTCTTCCTGGACGTCGAGGGTCACCTGGCCGACGAGCGGGTCGGTGATGCCCTGGCGGCGATTCGCCGCACCCATCGCGACGTGCGGCTGTTGGGCTCGTATCGCCGCTCCGGCGCGCGACGCACCGACGAGGCCGATCGCATCCAGCGTGACGACGAGGCCTACCGCGAGGCAGCGACGTGGCTCGAGGAGTGGCGCACCCGCATCGAGCGGTGAACGGCACGTCAGCCATGAACGGGGGAGTGCACGCGAAGGTGCGCGACCGTGCGCCGGTGACTGCACGCGACGGTGCGCCGGTGACTGCACGCGGCCGACGCCGGTCCGTTGGTCAGCCGACCGTGGTGTCGCGTTCGGCCTGGAGGTCGGCGTCGTGCTGTTCGCGACGCTCCCTTGCCTCCTGGTCGGCCACCGCCTTGTCGTGCTGGTCCTGGCCCAGGACCCCGGTGGGGCGCTGGTCGAGGTCGGCGAGGCGGTCCTGGTGGCCGTACATGGTCAGGACGTCACCCGGCAGGACGGCGATGGTGCCCTTGGGAGCGCCCAGGTAGGTGCCGTCGTGGCGTTGGACGCCCAGCACGAGCACACCCTCGTGGGACAGCTGGAGTTCCTGCAGGGTCTTGCCGGCAAGCCACTCGCCGGCCTTGACCAGCTTCTCCGAGATGGCGTAGCCACCGGAGATCTCGAGCACGGCCTCGTAGTCGCGCACTTCGAGGTCGGTGTAGCGACGGAGCCCGCGGCGGATGATCCGCGACAGCGCCTTGTCCACGCGCGGACGTCCGAGGATCCAGACCACGGCCATGCCACCGAGGACCATCAGGCCGTAGTTGACCAGCGGCCCGCCAGTGCTGTCACCCAGCCGGGTCGAGGTGGTGGTGACGAACAGCAGGCCGACCACCGACACGATGCCGGCGTTGCCGGTGATCATCAGCCACATGATGATGCGCCGGCGCACGGGGTGGTTGACCATCGATTCGGACTCGGAGGTGGTGAACCCGGCACCGGTCAGGGCGGAACGCGCCTGGAAACGTGCCGACTGGCGGGAGACGCCGGTCAGCGTGAGCGCGATCGTGGCGATCCGCGTGATCGTCATGGACAGCAGGACGATGACGACGATCGGCACCACCCGCGACAGCACGAATGTCAGCGACATCGGTGCCTCCTGGCGGCTCGTGGGCGGTCGTGGTGAGTCGATCGCGTCGGGGATATTGAGGTGGACGGTGCGACTGCCACGGTAGCGAAGGCCTGCCAGCGACCGTCGTTGGGGGCGGAGCTGGGTCCGAGCCCGTGTCGCCTGCGTCGTGGCCGGATCGGGGATGTGCCCACCTCCCGCTGCGCCCGCACAGCGGGCCTGGGAGGCGTGTCGCGGTTGGTGTGCGCGGTGGGGACGGGATTTCGTCGGTTGTGCGCACACTGGGGGAGGAGGGAGGTGGCTGCACCCGCTTCGTGGCCGACTCGGCACGCAGTGGCGGTCTGACGGTCCGATCGGGGCAGACTGGTTGCCACCGGTAGCATCCGTGCAGCACGTGTCGTGTCCTCCGATGCACCTGCAAAGGCCCGCTGCATGATCGATCCGCGTCTGTTGCGTGAAGACCTCGATGGCGTCACGGCTGCCCTGGCCCGACGTGGATGGTCGGCGTCCGACGTGGCCGAGTTGGCCGACCTCGAGGCCGCCCACCGCGACCTCGTCGGCAAGGTCGACCAGGCGCGGGCACGCCAGAAGGAGGCGTCGCAGGCCATCGGCCGGGCCTCGGCCGAGGATCGCCCGGCGATGATCGCGGCCGCCTCGGAACTCAAGCAGGAGGTGGCAGACCTCGAAGCCGCACTTGCCGAGGCCGAGTCGGCGTTCACCGAGGCGCACGTCCGGGTGCCCAACCTGCCCGACCCGGCGGCACCGGACGGCAACGAGGGCGACGGGGTCGTGCTGCGCACGGTCGGCGACCGCCCGACGTTCGACTTTCCCGTGCGTGACCACGTCGACCTGTTGGAGGCTGCAGGTGCGCTCGACATGGAGGCTGGCGCCAAGGTGTCGGGAGCGCGGTTCTTCTACCTGACCGGTCCGGGCGTGATGCTGGAGTTGGCGTTGGTGCGCTACGCGCTGGACATCGCGGCCCGACACGGCCACACCGCGGTCATGCCGCCGGTGCTGGTGCGCCGCGAGGCGATGTTCGGCACCGGGTTCCTGCCAACCGACGAGCAGCAGCTCTTTCGCACCGACGAACGCGACGACCTCTACCTCACCGGGACGTCGGAAGTGACGCTGGCCGGCCTGCACATGGGCGACATCATGGACGAGGTGCCGGTGCGCTACGCCGGGTACTCGCCGTGCTTCCGCCGCGAGGCCGGCACCTACGGCAAGGACACACGCGGGATGTTCCGCGTGCACCAGTTCGACAAGGTGGAACTGTTCTCGTTCGTCGCACCCGAGGACGGACCTTCGGAGCACGAACGCCTGCTCGCGATCGAGGAGGAGGTGTTCGGTGGACTGGAACTGCACTACCAGGTCGTGGACATCCCGATCGGTGACCTGGGAGGCTCGGCGGCGCGCAAGTTCGACATCGAGGCGTGGATGCCCGGCCAGGAGGCGTTCCGCGAGGTGACCTCGACGTCCAACACCACCGACTACCAGGCACGACGCCTGAACACGCGCCTGCGCGGTGAGCACGGCACGACGCCCGTCCACACCCTCAACGGCACGGCGCTGGCGCTGCCCCGGGCGATCATCGCGCTGGTCGAGACCCACCAGCAGGCCGACGGCACCGTGCGCGTCCCCGCGGCCCTGCAGCCCTACGTCGGCTCCGACATCCTCCTGGGCTGATCGCCTTCCGCCACGCCGTCAGCGGGGGGTCAGGCGCACGACCGGGATCTCGCGATCCGTGCTGGCCGCGTAGTTGTCGTAGTCGGGCCACACGTCGACCAGTTCCGGCCACAGTCGCTCGCGGGTGTCGCTGTCGACGGTCTCGGCCGTTGCGGCGAAGGTCTCGCTGGTGACCTGGACCTCCACTTCGGGGTTGTCCACGAGGTTCACGTACCAGTCGGGGTGGTCGTCGGCGCCGCCCTTGGAGGCCACGACCACGTAGGCGTCGTCGTCTCGGATGTAGATCAGCGGGGTCGTGTAGGGTTCGCCGGATCGGCGCCCGATGGTGGTCAGCAGCAGCGTGTAGACACCGTCCTGCCACTCGTGACCGACTTCTCCGTCGGTCCTGCGATAGGCGTCGACGTGTTCCTGTCCGAACAACATTGGTGGCACCTTGGTCGGGGAGTGAGCCGCCTGGAGGCTCGCCGCCGACAACGCGTCAACTCGTGGGATCCTTCCTG
>DATFMD010000294.1:0-4509 GCA_035267125.1 Nitriliruptoraceae bacterium
ACAGGGGGGAGGTGGTCCATGAGCTGAGGGGGCCAGCCACCGCGGCCGGCGACGTGGCCTGGTCGTTGGATTCCACCCGTGTCGCCGTGGCAGGCGACCCCGGCGTGGTGTGGGACCTCGCTGCTGACGATCTCGAGCCAGTCGTGCTTGCGGGAGTGGCCCTCGATCAATCGCTGCTGTCGTTCGGCGACGATCCGGACGCCATCCACGAGGGATCGAACGCCGGGGACGGCATCCGGACTTGGTCCTTGGCGAGAACCGTCCGTGCCGAGGAGACATGGCTGCCTGGCAGCCGAGGACAGACGGGAATCGACTGGTCACCGGAAGGGGACGCGCTGGCCGCGTCCGTCGACGACGGTGATCTGGCCATCTGGGACCGTGCAACCTGGGAGGCACGCCGGGTGATCGAGGCACACGGTGAGGCACCTCCGCTCCCGGGGTCCGACTTCGCGTTCGCCCGGATCGTGAACCTCGATTGGAGCCCGGACGGATCGAGAATCGCGACTGCCGGCTTCGACGACGTCGCCGTGTGGGATGCCGCCACCGGCAGCGAGGTCCATCGCGTGGATGCCGTGACGGGATGGTCGACGGTGGCCTGGACACCCACCGGTGACCACTTGGCGGTGGCCGGTACCGCGCCGGAGATCCTGGTGCTGGACCGGGACGGTGGCGTGGTCGCCAGACTCGAGGAAGCCGAGCGGTCCGGGATCGAGGACCTCCGGTTCAGCCCCGACGGGCAGTGGCTGGCAGTTGCCCGCACCGGGACGAACAACGCGGTGGGTCCGCTCAACGCAACAAGGATCTGGGACTGGGAACGGGAGGAACTGGTGGGCGAGTTGGAGTCCCAACCTGCCAGCGTGCACTGGGACGGAACGGGGGAGCGGCTGCTGATCGGCAGTCCGGACGAGCAATTGTGGGACGTGTCGACGCTGGCCGCGCAGGGTGCCGCCGTCGATCGCGTGCCTGCAGACGATGTCCTGGGGGAGTTCCTCGGCCACACCAACTGGGTCCAGGAGGCCGTGTTCAGCCCCGACGAGCGCCGGGTCGCCACCTGCAGTGGGGACGGCACGGCACGATTGTGGGATGCCGTGTCAGGTGACGAGGTCCAGCGTCTCGTGGCAGAGGGAATTTCAGGGCTGTGCCGGGTCCGTTTCAGTCCGGACGGACGCCTGGTCGCGATCTCGGATGCCCGCAACGGCGTACGCGTGCTCACACTCGACATGGACGAGTTGGTCGACGTGGCGGCGTCGCGGGTGCTGCGAGACCTCTCCGACATGGAGTGCCGCGAGTACCTGGGTCGGGAAGAGTGTGCGGTCTGACCGCGCGGCCCGAGCCGGACACCCCGTGCCCGGGCGGTCGCCACTAGCCTCACGAACGCCCAGACCCATTCCCCTGCCGAGGCAGACCGTGGCCGACCCGCTCGACACCCGGCCCGTCCCTCCTCCCGTCGACGAGTTCAGCGACGCCGAACGCAAGGTGCTGGCGCGCCACTTCACCTCCATCGACGACCACGTGTCGGGCCTGGTGGACCTCCCCGAAGTGGTCAAGGGCGCACTGTTCGCCCGCTACTCCCGCTCCCGCAAGTCCATCCGGCGGTTGTTCGTCGACGAGTTCGCCGACCTGCTTGACGATCCGGTCGCGACCGCCGGCGACGTCGATGTCGCCACCCCCGAGGGCGCCGAGGGGCAGGACGGATCCGGGGGCGCCCTCGAGCGGGCGCAGGGTCTCTACGAACGCGTCTTCAGCCAGTACGGCGACGACTCGGTGGCGCAACTCGGTGGTGCCCACATCGCCGTCGAGGAACTGTCCAACCTGATGACCAAGCAGGTCGAGTGGGGACGCCTGGCCGCCTACCTCGAGCAGTCCACCCGCTACATCGCCTACGACCAGCAGGTCGACGGTCGCTGGCGGTACTACCGGGACCCCGACATCATGGCCGGCCCGCACGCACGTGCCTACGTCGACACGCTCGACGGCATCTTCGCGACGTATGCCGCCATGATCCCCAGGGTGCTCGACTGGGTCCGCGCCACGTGGCCCCAGGACGACGCCACCTCCGACTTCGTCTACCGCAACACCACCAAGGCCAAGGCCCTGGACCTGGTGCGGGGCCTGCTGCCGGCCGCGACCACGTCCAATGTCGGCATGTTCGCGTCCGGACAGTCCTACGAGATGTTGTTGCTGCGGTTGCAGGCATCGCCGCTGGCCGAGGCACGCCACGTCGGTGCCCGCATGCTGGCCGAGTTGCGTCACCTCATCCCCTCCTTCCTGACCCGGGTCGACCGCCCCGATCGCGGCGTGGTGTGGTCGGAGTACCTCGCCACGACGCGCGACGACGTCAGGGACCTCGCTGCCGGCTTCCTGCCCACCGGCGAGACGACCATGGCGACCGGCCCTGGCGTGACCCTGGTGGACTGGTCGCCGCGCGATCCGCTCGAGGCCGAGCGCGCGCTGGTCACGGCCATCCTCCATCCCCACACCGACCGTCCAGAACTCGAGGTGGCGGCCCGGGTGGCGACGATGACCGACCAGCAACGAGCCACGGTGCTGGCGGCGTTCGTGGGCGACCGCGTCAACCGGCGGCACAAGCCGGGCCGCGCGCTGGAACGGGTGTCGTACCGCTTCGACGTGCTGGGCGACTACGGCGGCTTCCGCGACCTGCAACGGCACCGGATGCTCACGATCGAGTGGCAGGACCTGACCACCCGACATGGCCACGACGTCCCACCGGAACTGGAGGAGGTCGGAGTTGCCGATGACTACGGCGACGCGATGGCACGCTCCGCGGACCTCTACGAGGCGCTGCTGCCCGACCACCCCGTCGCGGCCCAGTACGCGGTCTGTTTCGGCTACCGGATTCGCTACTCCATCCAGTTGAACGCCCGCGCTGCGATGCAGATGATCGAGTTGCGTTCGACACCCCAGGGCCACCCGGCCTATCGCAGCATCGTCCAGCAGATGCATCGGCTGATCGCGACCGAGGCCGGCCACGGTGCCATTGCCGATGCCATGACGCACGTGAACCATGGCGCTGCGGAGTTGGAACGCCTCGAGTCCGAGAAGTCCGCCGAACGTCGCCGCGCGTCCCGGACCTGAGCCCGATCAGCCCTGCGAGACCTCCTGGCCCGGCACCAGCCGCAACCAGCGTCGACGTGACTCGCGAGTCGAGCCCAGGAACCACAGCACCGAGGCCAGCACGCCGCAGACCAGGCCGATCGCCAACAGCCACAGCCCGAGCGACCGCGCCGCACCGAGCAGGACGCCTGCGCTGGCGTCGACGTCGACTTCCATGGCGCCCGACGCATTCATGACCACCAGGTTCCACGCCCCGGACTCCCCGTTCCATCGCAGCGTCTGCGGACCAGACCCCTCGGTCGACAGCGCCCAGAAGGACTCCTCACCCGGGGGCGGGGCGGTCGAGTCACCCTCGATCTCCTGCCACAGACGACCCTGGTCGTCGACTTCGGCGAACACGGTGTGGGGCACGTCTTCCAGGTAGCGCTCGACCTGCGTGGACCGTGCGATGCCGACGAACACCGGTTCGTCGGTGGCCGGCTCGATGGTGATGACGTAGTCCTGGGCGTCACCCTCGGGAATCCAGGCGCCGATCGACGCACCCATGCCCAGTTCGGGGGTGCTGACTGCCTGTCCCGGTGACACGAGTCGGGCAGGCGTGCTGACGTCAATGCCGTCGGGCTCCTGGATGAGGTGGACCACGAAGCCGCCGAGTCCGGCCAGGATGAAGCCCGCAGCGATCGTTCCCACGATCGTTCCGACCACGCCGAACGCGGTGCGGTCGAAGTTCGCAGTCAACGCCATGGCTGCCTCCCGATCGTCTTCGGCGCCGGTGACGCCGGAGACGACTGTGGCCAGTGTCGCCGAAGCTGGCACCATTTGCGAGGGCCCATCGGTCCTGGCTGCTGGGACGGTTGGTCTTGGTCCCGACGTTGCCGGCCTCAGCGGGCCTCGATGGCCACCAGGTCGACGGTTGGGGAACCTGCCGCAGTCGCGGCGAAGGACTCGAGGTTCGAGGCCAGGAATTCGACGCTGAGGACGTGTGCGCCCCGCGGCAGGTCGATGTCCCACGTGGCCGTCGTGCAGCCGTCGGCGCAGCCCTGCTCCGGTGCCAGCGGTCGGCCGGTCTCGTTCGTCTCCAGGATGCCGTCGACGAACACGTGGACGACGCCGAGTTCCTCGGGATCGTCGGGTGCCGTGGACGTCGGTCCCGGCCCGATGGTGCCCCCCGTGACCTGGACGGTGACGGTCGTGGAACCCGTCGGGACGTCGGTGCCGTCGGCCGGGGTGGTGATCGCGACGGTGAGGTCGTCGTGCTGGATCCCGGTCGGCGCGGGATGCCATGCGTCCTCGAGCGGCGTGTGCAACAGCACCGAGGAGACGATGGCCACGGCCACGCACGCCCACGTCAACGGGGACCTCGGTGACAACCGCAGCGGCGTGAAGGTGTGGACCAGGATGCCCACGAGCGCCACGATCCCGATCGGCGTCCAC
>DATFMD010000295.1:0-3644 GCA_035267125.1 Nitriliruptoraceae bacterium
GCCAAGATCTGGAGTGCCAACCGCGCCGACGAGGGGTGGCGCGCCTACCAGCCCGGCGTCTACGACATCACCACCCCCACCGGAGGGCACCATGACCACATCCATGTCTCGATCGCACCGTGAAACCACCGCCAGACCCGGAACCTGCACCGCCAAAGATCGATGACTGGCTCGGCACCCGGGACGCGTCCAGACTCCTCGGCTACAGCGTCCGGCAGATCTACTGGCTCATCGACAACGGCCACCTCCCCGCCTACAGGTTCGGCCGCGTCATCCGCCTCCGAGCCGCCGACATCGTCCGCTACCAACGCGACAGCCAGTGAGCCCGGCGGCCTCCCGAAACCAGTCCTCTCGGCGAACGACCCGAAGTGGCGAGATCGGCGAATCTCCGACGTTGCCACTTCCGCGGAAACGCCTTGGCGAGCGACGAGATCGGCAGCTAACCGATGGCTGCCGCGGAAGCACCTGTCCGAGTGTCGGGACCGGGTGCCGGCAGCCACGGCTCGTGCAGGGACATGCCACCCGGCAGGCCAGGTAACTGGTAGAACTGCCAAGGTGACGACGCGGCAACGCAGGCACAGGGGACGACCTCAGCGGGCTCCTCGAACTGGCCCAATCGGAGGTTGCATGACGGCAGCACCGGACCACAACGGCTTCGACATGGATGGTGCCGTCTACGACCGCTTCATGGGGCGGTACTCGCGACCGCTGGCCAGCCACTTCGCCGACTTCGTCGGGCTCCAGCCAGGGCACCGCAGCCTCGACGTCGGTTGTGGCCCCGGAGCACTGACAGCAGAACTGGTCGAGCGTGTCGGCGTCACTGCCGTCAGTGCCGTGGACCCGTCACCGTCGTTTGTTGCGGCATGCCGACAACGCCACCCCGGCGTGGACGTCCGCCAAGGTGGCGGTGAGGATCTCGACTTCCCGGATGCGGTCTTCGACCGCGTCATGGCGCAACTCGTTCTGCACTTCGTCGATGACGGCGAACAGGTGGCACGGGAGTTTCAGCGCGTTCTGCGCCCTGCGGGGGTCGCGGCCGCGTGTGTCTGGGACCTGGGCGAGGGGATGGAGTTGCTGCGGGCCTTCTACGACGCGGCGGCCGCGGTTCGTCAGGACGCACCGGATGAACGGCATCTCAGGTTTGGGCGACCAGGCGAGATCGCTGAGCTGCTCGACGGTGCAGGCTTCGGGGACGTCCGCGAAGCAACGCTCACGGTCGACAGCGAGTACCCCGACTTCGACGAGCTCTGGGCGTCGATGCTTGGCGGCGCCGGACCCGTCGGTGCCTACTGCACACGCCTCGACGACGAGCACCGAGCGGCCCTGCACGACCAACTGCACGCACGGCTCGGTGCACCGACTGGACACTTCACGTTGCAGGCAACTGCCTTCGCGGCACGGGGGGCCCGCGAGCTCACGTGACTGGGCGCCCCTGCGCTCCTCCGAGTTGCTCTGAACGCCACGAACCCACCCTCGCTGGTTGCGATTCTGGTGGTCCTCAGTGCTCGCCGCTTCCGCGGAAGCGCGCCGTGCGAGTATCGGGAGCGGCAGCTATCCGAGCGTTCGCGGGAGCCTCGGGCTGTAGGCAGGTGTCACTCGTCAGGCGTGGATCCGCGGTCACCCGGCTCCCGCAACGACTGCACGGTCTGGACTCTCACGGGGGGCGCTGCGAGCTCGCGCAGGCTGTCGTCGAGGACGGGGCCGCCGCCGCGCCGTACCACCTCGTCGGCGAAGGCGTCGACAACGGCCGGATCACGAGGTCCCGCCCACATTCGCGGGCGAGACCTCGTGGAAGTGGTCGCCGACTCTCGATCCGTTCAGTCCGAAGGGTTGACGACGACGTCGATGAAGGGGTCGTCGCCACCCGCATCGGCCGTCATGCTGGTCGGCGTGTCGGCCGCGCTCGGCGTGCCCGTCGTGACGTGGATCTTGTTGATGTAGTTGCCGATCCCGTCGTAGAGCTGCACGCGGGACGTGCTCGAGTCGATCTCGCTGTAGCGCTCCCAGTCGGGCACGTCCTCCCAGAAGTAGGAGTACGTCGAGCCCGACGGACCTGTCACGGCCACGCTCACCGTGGTGTCCGATGCGATGCTGACAGCCTCCACCGGCAGGTCGCTGATCGTGAAGCTGCCCAGCGCGCTGGGGACGAAGTCGATCGGGTACTGGCCGGTCTGGACGACGTCGCCCTCGTCCGGCACACCCGTGTGGTTGGCGTCAACGAGCTGGCTGACCAGTACCGGCGCGCCGGTGACCGGGTGGGCCGTCGTCGCGCGAGCCAGGATCTTCACCAACTGGACGGGCTCGCAACTGCCGTCCTCCGCGAGGAAGTCGTCCGCGTGGCTTTCGAGGTGCTTCGCCGCCGGTTTGGCGGGCAGGGTCTTGAGGGTCGGCTCCGCAGCAGGTCCGTCGACATGGCAGATGTCGATCCGGTCCGGTGGTCCGGCCACGGCCGACCCGGTGGGGAGCGCGGCAGCGGCGAGCGCGAGGCACAGGGCGATGGTCATCTTCATGGTCTGTTCTCCGTCTTGGTCTCGGTGACGGGGTCATCCTCGGCCATCCACGCCGGGTCGGCATCGGGGGTATCCCGGGGCAATGGATTCGCACCACCCGGCCCCAGGCCGGGTAGTGGAGGAGATCGCTGCGGGCGTCGCCGGCCATGAGTTCCACGAAGGCCCTCCGGCCGTGCGGGACGGGACGACACCGGGCCGCTCCTCGCGCTCGATCCGGGTGGGTCGGCGGTGGTGCCGGCCCCCAGACCGATTTCGTCGCTGCCCGCCTCTGGCGTGGCGCCCTTCGGCTGCACGACCCGACAGACATCGGATCACACTCGCGGCTGCGGGCAGCCTGTCCCATCATCCTCCTGACTGCCCTGGTCCTGTGGATCGTCGAGCTGACGCTTGCCTGGGCACTGATCACCGTGCCGCAGGCGTTTGACACGACCCGGGCCGTCGGTTTCGACGATCGTGTCGTGTTTGCCGCCCATCAGGTCGTGGGGCGTGGCCGCAACGCGACCGAGCTCGTCGCGCGATGGTCTCCCGGGCGTGTCAAAGGTGGACGCGACCGTGCTGCGGCCGCTGGCGAGATCCCTGCACGACCTGCTCGGTGCAGTCCAGAACGTGGGATTGGATGATTTCGCAATGAACCATGCCGATGTTGATCATCAACGGCTCAGCGACGTCGGCATCGAACCGCTCAGCCAGGCGGTGCAGGATCCACCGTCACAGGAATGGATGTACGCCTACGTGCAGTTCGACGGGTGGGATTGCAAAATCGTCGTCGATGACGACGCGGGAGTCGATGGCGGGTGCAAACACCATCATTGCACACCCCACGAAGGAGTCCCAGTCACACCCCATTCCACCCCAAACCGACGTGTGCCAAACGAAATGGGCCTGAATGGGCCCTGGCGGTTCCACTTTCGACGGTATCGGCAATCTGCGATCCGTCGATTCACGCGGTCAATTGGTCAGATTCCAAGGAAGTGAAGACAGAGCCTCAACTCAAGAGTTGCGCCCCCGGCAGGAATCGAACCTGCGACGCACGGTTTAGGAAACCGACGCTCTATCCACTGAGCTACGAGGGCTTGCACTGCGACCGGCAGGGTACGCGTGGACCGCCCGATGCGGTTGACTGGGGAGCAGGAC
>DATFMD010000296.1:0-8540 GCA_035267125.1 Nitriliruptoraceae bacterium
CCTCACAACTGAGCCTCAGCCCTGGGGACTGCGCCTGGGCCGTGGTCGGTTCCGGGTTGCGGTCAGCGGCGTCCGAGGCCATCCACGAACTGGCGCGTGCGACCCACTGCGACCCCCAGTGCGGTGATCTCGCTGGCGCCCGTGCGGACCTGGGCCAACGCGCGGTCCGTGTCGGCACGCAAGGTTGCCAGTGCGGCACCGTTGCGGGCGATCGGGGAGGTCGCATCGGACACCAGCGCGGTGGCGGCCGCGCGGTGGACCAGCACGTGGTCGCGTTCGAGCAGTCGCTTGTGGCGGCGCGCCCAGTCGTCGTGGCCGAGGTGTTCCTCGACAGCCTGGCGCAGCGGGGTGAGTCGTAGGCGCTCGTCGGCGACGACCAGTGCCTCGATGGCAGCCGCGACCGTGGGAGCGCGCGCTGGCGCAGGGGTCGTGGGCGCGTCGTCGGAACGGTCATCAAGGTGTGTCAGATGGGCCACGTCCACCAACTCGGCACGCATCCGGGCAGTTGCGGCGATGATCGCGAGGTCATCGGGCACGAGGTCGTCCAGCAGCCGGACCCGGACCTGCGCTGCGCGACCGCTGTCGGCAGCCACGGTGGCCGCCCCACGCAACTCGGTCGCGATGTCGGCCAGCGTCGTGACGACGTCGTCGAGTCCGGCCACGTCGTGCACGACGTCGTCGAGCAGCGCCATGCCCACCTGCAGCTGCAGTTCGGCGAGGGTGGTCGCGACCTCGTCGAGGGTCTCGGGTGGCACCTCCGAGGCCAGTCCCTGCAGGCGTCGCCACCACTGGTGGCCGTCCAGCAGGTGTTCTGCCGCCCACAACGAGGCAGCCACCATGCCAGGGTCGACGTCACGGTCGTGGGCGAGCTCGTGGATCGTGGTCGGACCCAGGCGATTCACCAGGTCGTTGGCGATCTGGGTGGCCGTGATCTCGGGCGCGAGGCGATGCTGGGGGATCTGGTCGGCCAACCGTGCCCGGATGGCTTCGGGGAAGTACCCGTGCAGGGCGGGCTCGGCACACTCGGCCTCGACCAGCGGCGTGACCACCAGCGTGTCGACCAGCCACCGCTTGGTGGCCGCCACGACGGTGGCGAGTTCGGGTCGCGTCAGCCCGCCGCCGGCCTCGGCGCGAGTCTGCAGGTCGGCGTCGTCGGGGAGCACGTCGACGGTGCGGTCGACCAGCCCCCGCGACTCGAGCAGGTCGAGATGGCGACGGTGGGCCTGGATCGTCTCGGCCGAGCGAGCGTGCTCGCGCGACAGCAGCCACACCTGGGCGTCGACGTCGGCGAGCACGGCGTCGACGACGTCGTCGGTGGCGGCCCGCAGGAGTTCGTCACGCTGGCGCATCGTGAGGCTGCCGTCTGCGACCAGCGGCGCCATCAGGATCTTCAGGTTCACCTCGCGATCCGAGATGGCGACCCCGGCGGCATTGTGGATGGCATCCTGGTCGACTCGCCCGCCGCGACGGGCGTAGGCGATGCGTCCTGGTTGGGTGATGGCCAGGTTGGCACCCTCGCCGATGACGCGGGCCCGCAGTTCGTCGGCAGCGACGCGTACGGCCGCGTTGGCCCGATCGTCGACGTCGTCCTCGTCGGGGGCCGCGACGTACGTGCCGATCCCCCCGGCATAGAGCAGGTCCACGCTGGCGCGCAGGATGGCCTGGACCAGGTCGTCGGGGGCCATCGCCTTGTCGTCGACCCGCAGCAGTTCGCGGACCTGTGGGGACAGTTCGATGCGCTTGGCCTGGCGCGACCACACGCCGCCGCCCTCCGACAGGAGGTCGGTGTCGAAGTCCTGCCACGACGATCCGGGCTGTTCGAACAGTCGGCGTCGCTCTGCGAAGGTCGCTGCCGGGTCCGGGGCGGGATCTATGAAGATGTCGCGGTGGTCGAAGGCAGCCACCAGCCGCAGCGTCGCGGACGTGAGCAGGCCGTTGCCGAACACGTCGCCGGACATGTCACCGATGCCCACGACACTGATCTCGTCGGTGTGGATGTCGATGCCCAGTTCGCGGAAGTGACGGGCGATCGCCACCCAGGCACCCTTGGCCGTGATGCCCAGTGCCTTGTGGTCATAGCCGGCGGAGCCGCCGGAGGCGAAGGCATCGTCCAGCCAGAAGCCGGCCTCTCGGGCCAGCTGGTTGGCGGTGTCCGACAGGCGTGCCGTCCCCTTGTCGGCGGCCACCACCAAGTAGGGATCGTCACCATCGCGACGTCGGATGCCCGCGGGTCCGACGACCTCGCCGTCCACGACGTTGTCGGTGATCGCCAGCAGCCCGTTGACGTAGATGCGGTATGCGGTCTCGACGGCGGCGGCGTGCGCCGCCCGGTCGACGGGCGGGTCGTTGAGGACGAAGCCGCCCTTGGCTCCGGTCGGCACGATCATCGAGTTCTTGACGATCTGCGCCGTCACCAGTCCCAGCACCTCGCTGCGCACGTCGTCGGGACGGTCGGATGCACGCAGGCCGCCTCGGGCGATCGGGCCGCCCCGCAGGTGGACGCCGTCGGTGAACGTCGACATGACCAGGATCTCGACCGCCGGGGTGGGGGAGGGGACCCCCGGCAGTTGGCTGGACCGGAACTTGCTGACCAGCACCTCGACCGCGTGGTCACCGGTGATGACCGTGCGGTCCTCGACGAAGGCGTTGGTGCGCACGGTCGCGTGGATGGCCTCGCCGAGGTCTTCGATGATGCGGTCCTCGGTCAGGGACCGGATGCCGGATCGCAGGGTGTCGAGGAGGTGGTCGGCGCGTGGTTGGTCGATCATGTCGGCATCGGGTGACAGGCACGCGGTGAAGACGGCGACCAGGGCGCTGGCCGCGTCGGGGTTGGACAGCAATGCGCGCGTGACCTGGGATGGCGACCAGCCATTGCCCAGCAGTTCGAACAGTCGTCGATAGCTGCGCAGGACCTCGACCTCTCGCCACTGCAGCGTCGACGAGGTCACCAGGTGCAGGAGGTCGTCGACGGCGGTTCGCCCGGTCAGGGCCGCGTGCAGGGCTGCATCCACGCGCGCGACGTCGACCTCGTCGATGTGCTGGGTGGTCGTGACGTCGAGATGCTGCTCGATGGCGTCGCCGCCGTTGGTGGTGGCTGCGTCGACGACGTGGAAGTCGAATGCCTCGATCGTCGGCACGAGGTCGGAGAGGTCACGTCCGTCTGGCGTGGAGAGGTTGATCGCCCAGCCCCTGGCCGTGGGGACCAGGGCCACCTCCATGTCGCTGCCACGGTCTCGTGGCCACGGTGACAGGATGGATGGCGGCGATGCTGCACGCGGCGTCGACGACGCGGTGGTCGGTGCAGTGGCAGTCACGGCGTGCCTGTCGGCAGTGGGCACGGGCTGCCGGGGACCCTGCTGGCGGCCGCGATCCGCCACCGAGCGATGGCGCGCGCCGGTCACGCCGCACCCGATGGGTCGCGCCGTCCGGTGCTGCAGGGCCCACGACGGCGCCGTTGCCGTTGTGGGTTGTGTGCTGCGTGGCTTCCCACGCAGCACCAATGCTAATGGGACACCCGAGGGTGTCCCATGATGCCGGTCGTCCGAACTGCCATGGCCTGCCACGACAGCGCTGCGGCGTTGGGCGCTGCGCCGTGCCGGCGTGGGCTGGTCAGGCGTTGCTGGCGTCCAGCGAGGCGAGCTTGCGGGCCATCCGCGACTTCTTGTTCGCCGCGTTGTTGGCGTGGATGATCCCGCGCGTGGCGGCCTTGTCCAGCGACCGGCTGGCGGTGCGGAAGGCCTCGTCGGCAGCAGACGCGTCGCCTTCCTCGAAGGCGGTGCGGAAGCGCTTCAGGTCGGTCTTGAGGTTGGTGCGCACAGCCTTGTTGCGCTCGTGGCGCGTGATGGTCTGGCGGTTGCGCTTGATCTGGCTCTTGATGTTGGCCACGGTGGTGCCTCGGGTCGCGTGCAGGTGCGTCTGCGGGGTGGGGAAGTCGTCACGGGAGATGGGCACGCGCAACTGCGGCGGGTGCGCCGTCATGGGGCTGGCGGCAGTGGGCCGGTCCAGCACACAGGAGCCGCACGGAGCGCGGCCGGTCAGCGAGGGTACCGCCTGCGGCACACGGGCGACAACCGGGGATGGACCGACGGTCGGGGCCACCCGGCACACCGGTACGCTCGCCAATCCTCCCATTGCCCGACAAGGTCGTCCGTGTACCCGATCGAGCGCATCCGCAACTTCTGCATCGTGGCCCATGTCGACCACGGCAAGTCGACCTTGGCGGACCGCATGCTGCAGGCCACAAACCTGGTCGATCCCCGCAAGATGCGGGCGCAGTACCTCGACAAGATGGACATCGAGCGGGAACGCGGGATCACCATCAAGGCCCAGACCGCTCGCCTGCCGTACCGCCCGCTGGGCGACCAGGGCGACGAGTACCTGCTCAACCTGATCGACACCCCCGGCCACGTCGACTTCTCCTACGAGGTGTCACGCGCCCTCAATGCCTGCGAGGGCGCGATCCTGCTGGTCGATGCCGCCCAGGGCATGGAGGCCCAGACGATCGCGAACCTCTACCTCGCCCTCGAGGCGGACCTCGAGATCATCCCGGTGCTCAACAAGATCGACCTGCCGGCTGCCCAGCCCGAGGCCGTCGCACGCGAGATGTGCTCGGTCATCGGCGGCGACCCCGACGACGTGCTTGCGATCTCGGCCAAGACCGGCGACGGCGTCGAGGCGGTGCTCGACGCGATCGTCGACCGCGTGCCCGCGCCCAGCACCGATCCCGACTCGCCGTTGCGTGCACTGGTGTTCGACTCGGTCTACGACTCCTATCGCGGGACGTTGGTGTACTTCCGGGTCGTGGACGGCACGGTCGCGTCCGGCGACGCCATCCGCATGGTCGCCACCGGGTTCACCGGCGAGGTCGACGACCTCGCGGTGCACTCGCCGGAGGAGGTGGCCATCGATGCGCTCGGCCCCGGCGAGGTCGGCATGCTGTCCGCCGCCATCAAGGAGGTCAGCGAGGCCAAGGTCGGTGACACGATCACGGTGGCCGGGCGTGCCAGCGCCGAGGTCACCGCCCTGCCGGGCTACCGCGAGCCACTGCCGATGGTGTTCTCCGGGTTGTACCCCATGGATTCCGGGGACTTTCCCGAACTGCGCGACGCGCTGGACAAGTTGCGTCTCAACGACGCATCGTTCAGCTACGAACCCGAGACCTCGGCGGCGCTGGGCTTCGGGTTCCGCGCCGGCTTCCTGGGCCTGCTGCACCTCGAGATCATCACGGAGCGGCTGGATCGCGAGTTCGACATCCCGCTCGTGACGACGGCTCCGTCGGTCAGCTACCGGGTGGTGCGCCAGGACCCCAACCAGAAGGGCGATCCCGCCCTGGACGAGGACGGCGAACCGATCGTGACGATCGTGTCCAACCCCCAGGACCTGCCTGCGCCCAACGAGATCCTGGCCATCGAGGAACCGATGGTGACGGCGACCATCCTGGTGCCCAGTGACTACGTCGGCGCCGTGATGCAGCTGTGCGAAGGACGTCGCGGCGACCTCCAGCAGATGGACTACCTGACCGAGACGCGGGTCGAGCTGCGCTACGTCCTGCCCCTGGGCGAGATCATCACCGACTTCTTCGACCAGTTGAAGTCGTTGTCGCGCGGGTACGCATCCCTCGACTACGAACGATCCGGCTACCAGGCTGGCGACCTCGTCCGCGTCGACGTGCTCCTGCACGGCGAACCCGTCGATGCCTTCAGCTCGATCGTGCACCGGGACAATGCCTACGAGTTCGGCAAGACCATGGTCGGACGGCTGCGCGAGCTGATCCCGCGGCAGATGTTCGACGTGCCGATCCAGGCAGCCATCGGCGCCAAGATCATCGCTCGCGAGACCGTCAAGGCCCGGCGCAAGGACGTGCTGGCCAAGTGCTACGGCGGCGACGTGTCGCGCAAGCGCAAGTTGCTGGAGAAGCAGAAGGAGGGGAAGAAGAAGATGAAGAACGTCGGTTCGGTCGAAGTCCCCCAGGAAGCCTTCGTTGCCGCCCTGCGGTCGACCTCACCGGTCAACTGAGTTCCGACCGAGCGTCTGCCGCTCCTGCCCACCCGACCATCCAGGCCCACCCCAACCGGAGAGTCACCACATGACCACATCCACCGACGTCGTGACCGTGGAGCGTGACGGGCACGTGCTGCACATCGGGGTCGACCGGCCCGCCAAGCGCAACGCCTGGGACATGGCCGTCATCGAGCAGGTCTCGGCTGCGTATCGGACCCTGGCCGACGACGACGAACTCCGGGTCGGTGTGCTGTTCGGGCATGGTGACCACTTCTCGGCCGGCCTCGACCTGGCCGAAGTCGGTCCCCATGTCGCCGAGCGTGGACCGGGCGCCATCGGGGG
The DNA here is from genome assembly GCA_035267125.1 of Nitriliruptoraceae bacterium. GTDB lineage: Bacteria > Actinomycetota > Nitriliruptoria > Nitriliruptorales > Nitriliruptoraceae > Salsipaludibacter. The sequence continues at coordinate 6,343 of DATFMD010000296.1, forward strand.
AAACGGCATCGATCCGTACGGACTGTGGACCGAGCCGGTGGACAAGCCCGTCGTCATGGCGGTGCAGGGCATCGCGTTCACGCTGTCGATCGAACTGGCACTGGCCGCCGACATCGTCGTGGCCGCCGACGACGTCCGGTTCCGCCAGTTGGAGATCGGACGGGGGATCCTGCCCTTCGGTGGGGCCACCATCCGCGCACCTGCCCAGTTGGGCTGGGGCAATGCCATGCGCTGGTTGCTGACCGCGGAGGAATTCGGGGCCGCCGAGGCCCTTCGCATCGGCCTGGTCCAGGAGGTCGTGACGCCGGGGCGTCAGCACGAGCGCGCCACCGAGTTGGCCCGGCTGATCGCCGCGCAGGCGCCGTTGGGCGTCCGGGGCACGCTGGTCAATGCCCGCGTGGCTCGGGACCGCGGCGTCGAGGCAGCGCGACAGGACCTGGTCCACCAGTTGGACACGGTGCTGACATCCGAGGATGCAGCCGAAGGGGTCGCGTCGTTCATCGAACGCCGCGAGGCCCGCTTCACCGGGCGATGAAGGTGTCCATGGCGCACGACACCCCGGGAGTGATGTCGCAGCTGCCGCGGGAATGCCAAGGCGTGTCCGAAGCGTGGTTCGAAGTGGGAAAGGACTCGACATGATGCGTGACACTGGACTCGGGATCGGGCTTGCCATTGCCGTGCCCATCCTCATCGGGCTGGTGACCGACTTCATCGCCCTGGGGGTGGGGATCGGCCTGGTCGCCGGTGTCGTGGTGGCCCTCCGATGGCCGCCCCGCCTGCGCGACGTCGACGTCGATGAGGAATCGTTGTCGTCGCCGGGTCCGTCGTGACGGTGCGACGGTCCCTGCCGTGAACGAGCAGCACCGCTGGTTGGAGCGGCCGGTCGAGTCCGGTCGTGCCGCCGGATTCGGCGTCTACCTCCACGTCCCCTTCTGCAGCCATCGGTGCGGCTACTGCGACTTCGCCACCCACGTCGCCGATCCGACCCAGGTCGATGCCGTCATGGCTCGCTACGTGGCTGCCCTGCACCGTGACGTGGATCGGGTCCTGGCCGCCGGGCCGGCCGGTGACGGTTCCCGGGCGTGGCCAGAGGTGACATCCCTGTTCGTGGGCGGCGGGACGCCGACGCTGTTGCCGGCCGACGACCTCGCCGGGATCGTGGCATCCGTGACCGAGCACACCGCGGTGACGCCCGACGCCGAGATCACCGTCGAGGCCAATCCCGAGACGGTGACGCCGGCGATGTTCACCGCGCTCGCCGATGCCGGCGTGACGAGGGTCTCGATGGGCGCCCAGTCGTTCGTGCCGCACGTGTTGACCACCCTGGAGCGCGGCCACGGCGCCGATCGGCCGCTCGCCGCGGTCGCCGAGGCCCGGGCAGCCGGCATCCAACAGGTGAGCCTCGACCTGATCTACGGCACGCCGGGCGAGTCCATGGACGATTGGCAGACCAGTCTGGCGACGGCACTGGCGACCGATGTCGACCACCTGTCGGCCTACGCGCTGTCGATCCACACGAACACGCCATTCGGACGCGCACGAGCCACCGGTGCCATTCCCGACGTCGACGACGATGCCGCCGCCGATCGCTTCGACCTGGCCGGTGACGTCCTGGGCGGGGCCGGGTTCGATCACTACGAGGTCAGCAACTGGGCACGGTCACCGGCCAGTCGGTCACGGCACAACGTGCTGTACTGGCGTCACGGTGACTACCTCGCCTTCGGGGTGGGGGCACACGGCCATCTCGACGGCCATCGCTGGTGGAATCCTCGCTCGATCGACGCCTGGATGGCCGCCGTCGAGCAGGGGCGCGACCCCGTGGCATCCCGCGAGGATCTCGACGTGGACGAGCGGCGGCTGGAACGGCTGTTGCTCGGGCTGCGGCTGCGCGACGGCATGCATCCACACGACGTCCCGCCGCTCGACCCGATGGCCCTGGAAGATGCGATGGCCCATGACCTCGTCGAAACGGCATGTGGCCGGGTCCGCGCCACCGACCGGGGCTGGTACCTGCTCGACGAGACTGTTCGGCGGTTGGCATGACCAGGCGCCATCCGGCCGCCCCGAGCCCCGTCAGTAGCATCATCCACGTCGACCAAGCCTGACGATCGGACCTGTCGTGCCGGCTCCTGCGGATGGCCCACCGGACCGCGACTGCGACGGGGAGCTCGACGCGGCCGCGGCAGCCGGGCACGGCG
>DATFMD010000297.1:0-8928 GCA_035267125.1 Nitriliruptoraceae bacterium
TTGGGCCGGATTTGCGTTGCGCGCTGGGAGGGATTCGAACCCCCGGCCGCCTGATCCGTAGTCAGGTGCTCTATCCGGACTGAGCTACCAGCGCGAGTGATGCAGTTGTGAAGTCGTGCAGCGGAGGCAGAGGGATTCGAACCCTCGAGGGCCGTGAACGACCCAACGGGATTAGCAATCCCGCGCCATAGACCTGACTAGGCGATGCCTCCAGGCGCAGCGCAGCCTGCGACCGCACAGAGCCTACCGGAGGTCGCCACTCGTTCGCGAACCCAAACCTTGCGGGCGGATGGCGGACAGGCCTCGCCGCCTCCGCACTCCCCGAACACAGCGGTGCTACCGTCTCCTCGCCGCGTCGGCCGACGTCGGCAGCCCCCTGCCGGGCTCCACGACGTTACAAGGAATCACCCATGGAAATTCTCTGGACCATCATCTTCGCACTCATCGCCGGCATCATCATCGGGCCGCTGGCCCGCCTGGTCATCCCCGGCAAGCAGGACGTCTCGATCGGCATGACCATCCTGCTGGGGGCCGTGGGCGCGCTGGTCGGCGGCTTGATCTACGGCTGGCTGGGAGGCAGCGACACCAGTGGCATCGACTGGATCGAACTCGTCGTGCAGGTCGCAGTCGCAGCCGCCGTCATCCTTGTCTACCTCAACATGCAAGGCGGGAGCACCACTCGAACCTGAGCAGGCCACGCACACGAGCAGGCCCCCGGATCACGCGGTCCGGGGGCCTGCTCGTGTGCGCGCGAGGCCGGTCGTACTAGGGTTCGTGCAACTGCACGACTGACTGGGGACCCCATGGCACGGACGTCGACACGCATCATCGTTTCGCTCGTCTTCCTGTTCGGCGTCACGGCATGTGCTTCGGCCGACGTCGCCGGTGACACCTCCATCGACCCCCGGGACCGCGAATGGGTCCTGGTCGAACTCAACGGGGACGAACCGCTGGCCGACGTGGTGGTGGACCTGATGATCACCGAGGACCAACTGAGCGGATCCGGCGGCTGCAATCGCTACATGGGCGGGATCGACGTCGACGATCCCAGCCTCACGATCGAGCCCGAGATCGCGACGACGATGATGGCGTGCCCGGACGAGATCATGGCCCAGGAAAACGCCTACCTGGCGGCCCTCAACACGGTGACGGACTACTCGGCCAGCGACGAGGAACTGCAACTGATGGACGCCGACGGCACCGTCGTCGCCCGGTTCAACTGACCCGACCACCCAGGACGAAGGCACGCCACCATGGAGACCGAGCCCTGGGTCATCGACGGACACAACGACCTGCCATACGCACTGCGGATCCTCCATGGCGACGAGCGCGGTGAGGTCGACCTCGCGGCCGTGGACCTGGTGGGCGGACTGCCCGACCTCCAGACCGACCTGCCACGCCTGACCGGTCGGGTCGGCGGGCAGTTCTGGTCGGTGTTCGTTCCGGCCGGACTGGGCGGGCCCGCAGCAGTGACGCAGACGCTCGAACAGATCGACCTGGTGCACCGCATGGTTGCCGCGCACCCGGACCGACTCGCGCTGGCAACGACGGCCGACGAGGTGGAGGCCGCGGTCGCCAACGGCCAGGTGGCATCCCTGCTGGGCATGGAGGGGGGCCACAGCATCAACGAATCGCTGGGCGTCCTGCGCATGATGCACGCACTCGGCGTGCGCTACATGACGCTGACGCACAACGACAACATCGCCTGGGCCGACTCGGCGACCGACGAACCGGTGCTGGGTGGCATGGACGACTTCGGACACGCGGTCGTCGCCCAGATGCAGCGGATCGGCATGCTGGTCGACCTCAGCCACGTCAGCGACGACGTCATGCACCAGGCCCTGGACATCGCAACCGCACCGGTGATCTTCAGCCACAGTTCGGCGCGAGCGCTGTGCGACTCGCCCCGCAACGTCCCCGACGAGGTGCTGGCCCGCCTGCCGGCCAACGGCGGCGTGTGCATGGTCGCCTTCGTCGGCGCGTTCGTGAAGCAGGAGATCGCGGACTGGTACCGCGACATCCTGGACGAGGTGGAGGCGGCAGGTGGCGACCGGCGTGACCACGGCGCCGTGGCCCCCATCATCGACGCCCGCATCGCCACGTCACCGCCACCACCGTGCACGGCCGAGGACGTCGCCGACCACGTCGACCACGTCCGGGAGGTGGCCGGCCTGGACCACGTCGGCCTGGGCAGCGACTACGACGGCGCCTTCCTGTTCCCGACCGACATGCCCGACGTCACGGGCTACGCGCGCCTGCTGGAGGTGTTGCGCCACCGTGGCTGGTCGAGCGACGAACTGGCTGCACTCGCACACGGCAACACGCTGCGCGTGCTGCGCGACATGGAGGACGCGGCGACGGGCTGACCGTCAGATGACGTGCGGAATGTCCTCGAAGTAGTCCGCATAGGCGCTGCGATGGGAATGCTCATTGATGATGCGTGGATGGTGGTCGCCGGCGCCCTTGACCTCGTCCTTGCTGAGGCTGATCCGCACCTCGCGGTCGTCGTGGTCCACCTGCAGGATGGCACCGGCCGGGATCAGGCGCTTCTTGCCGAAGATCCAGTGGCCGGTCTCGACCACGATCCCGGCATGGCCGTCCTTGTCCGCCATCTCCTCGACCTCGCCGATGTCCCCGTCGCTCGCGTGCACCTGGTAGCCCACCAGGTCGCCACCCTCCAGCCACGCCGGGTTGCGGTACGTCCACAAGTCAGCCATCTCGACAGTCCTTTTCCTCGGGTCGACACCGCACAGGATGCCGCATCGGCGCCGCTCGATCAGCAACTCGCCGCAACATGGTCATGTCCAATCTCGCATGCCACAGCGCGTCGGTCAAGGGCCCATCGGCCCGTCCACGTGCCTCACCGGCCCTGCAGACATAGGCCAGGTGCCTCACTGGCCCCGAAGGTACTGGGGGATGCCCGCCATGAGTGGCAGCCAGTAGGCCAGGATCCGGTAGCCCAGCACGCCCGCGATCGCCACGGATGCCGGCATGCCCATGGCCACCAGGGCCGTCGACATCCCTGCCTCCACGAGGCCCAGCCCACCGGGCGAGATCGGGATGCTGGCGGCAAGGTGCTGGACACCGAACGCCACCAGGACCATGCCCAGCGACGCCGGCTCACCGAGGCCGGCCAGGATGAACCACAGCACCCCCACGTCGGCAGTCCAGTTGACGGCTGCCCAGGCAATCACCCGCGACAGGTCACCCAGCGACGGATGGTCGGCGGCGACTTCCTGGAGCGAGGCCGCCCATTCCGACAGATCGACGTTGAACCGCCGCAGGAGTCGCTCCAGGCGAGCAACGAACCGCTGGCCGGCCTCGACCGAGCGCAGCGCTCGCAACAGGGTCCAGGTGAAGGTGGCCAGCGCCACCAGGATCGCCCCGAACACCGCCAGCAACACAGGTGGCAGGTAGTTGGTGGCCCCGCTCGCGACGAAGGCGATCGTGACCACGATCACCAACGTGGTCAAGCGCAGCGTGTTCGCCAGCGCGACCGCCGTCGCGGCATGGGCACGGCCTGCTCCCTTGGACACCATCCGTTGCGTCGCGACGACCACGGCGATGCCGCCCCCGCCGGGCATGGACTGGGTCACCGTGAAGGCACTCATCGAGGTCTCGAGCGAGGCGGCGTACCCGATGTCGTTGCCGACGGAGTGCAGGCTGGCGCGATAGACCATGGCGAAGGTCAGCACGGCAACCACTTCGCACAGGACGGCCGCAGCGACCAGGGCCGGCGAGATGGTGCGGAGCACGTCGACTGCGGACCCGATGTCGCCGACACCCAGCAGGATCACGTAGACCAGGGCACCCAACGGCACCAGCATCGCCAGCCGACGGACGGGACTCTTGGGAGCCGCGTGCTCCTCGTCCGCGCCCATCTCCTCCGCGGTGGTGGCCGACTCGGCGTGCGTCAACTCCTCGCCGTCGGGCGAGGTCAGCAGGCGTGTCGGCACCGGAGCATCGGTGTCGGCCCGGGCATCCGTCCCGGGTTCGGGGCTTGTCATCGTGCTCCAGGGCTCCTGGCTGCAATGCGTCGTGGTGAGGATATGGGCGGACCTCGTGCCCCATTCGGCAACCACACGGCCCATCGGACGGTTCGCCCGCACCAGCCCGCGCGTACCGTCGGGTGGGCACGACGCCCCTGCAGCGAGGAGTCCCATGACGCTCACCTCCGTCAACCCGGCCACCGGCCAGGAATTCGCCACCTTCCCCTCCCACGGACCCGACGAGGTCACGGCCGCGCTGGCCCGCAGTTGGGATGCCTTCGGTGACTGGCGCACGGCGTCGTCGGGAGCCCGCGCCGCAGTGCTGGCGGCCGCAGCCGACGAGTTGGACCAGCGACGCGACGACCTCGCGGCGTTGATGACCAACGAGATGGGCAAGACGCTCGCGTCAGCGGGAGCCGAGGTGGACAAGTGTGCGTGGGCATGCCGTCACTACGCCGAGCACGTCGACGACTACCTCGCCCAGGACACGATCGAGACCGACGCTGCCGCCAGCTACGTCAGGTTCGACCCGCTGGGCCCGATCCTTGCAGTCATGCCGTGGAACTTCCCGCTGTGGCAGGCGTTCCGCGCCGCCGCCCCGGCGCTCGTGGCCGGCAACACCATGCTGCTCAAGCACGCCTCGAACGTGCCCGGCTGTGCGATGGCCATCGAGGAGGTGTTCACGGCTGCCGGCGCGCCGGAAGGCGTGTTCTCGACCCTTCTCGTCGGGTCCGGCGCCGTCGCCGACATCATCGCCGACGAGCGGGTCCGTGGCGTGACCCTGACCGGCTCGGAGGTGGCCGGGCGCAAGGTCGCGGCCCAGGCCGGCGAACACCTCAAGCCAACCGTCCTGGAACTCGGCGGGTCGGATCCGTTCATCGTGCTCGAGGATGCCGACGTCGCCCGCGCCGCCGAGGTCGCGGCCACCTCGCGCCTGATCAACAACGGCCAGTCCTGCATCGCCGCCAAGCGCTTCATCGTCGTGGACACCGTGGTCGACGAGTTCACCGAGGCGTTCCGCCACCACCTGGCGGCCGCAACCGTGGGCGACCCGATGGATGCGGACACCGATGTCGGTCCGTTGGCTCGGGCCGACCTGCGTGACGACCTGCAGGACCAGGTGCGCCGCTCCGTTGCCGACGGCGCCACGCTGGCACTGGGTGGCGACGTCGTGGACGGCCCGGGCTGGTTCCACGAGGTGACGCTGCTCACCGGCGTTGGTGCGCGCCATGCCGTCGGCTTCGAAGAGACCTTCGGGCCCGCTGCCGCGGTGATGCCGGTGGCCGACGTCGACGACGCCGTGGCGATCGCCAACTCGTCACCCTACGGCCTGGGCGCCGCGGTCTGGACGCGAGACGTCGAGCGTGGCCAACAGGTGGCATCCCACCTCGAATCGGGTGCGGTGTTCGTCAACGAACTGGTCAAGTCCGATCCCCGAGTGCCCTTCGGTGGGGTCAAGGACTCGGGCTACGGTCGCGAACTCGGCGAATACGGCGCCAAGGCCTTCGTCAACGCCAAGACCGTCTGGGTCGCCTGACCACCTGGTCCGTCACGCACCGACGTCGCCTCGGTGCCCGCCGGCCAGTCCCTGCGCGGTCAGGCGGCCATGACGACGGCCGTCACGACGCCGATGACGGCCAGGTTCAGTGGCAGGCCGACCCGGGCGTAGTCGAAGAATCGGTAGCCACCCGGACCGTAGACGATGGTGTTGGTCTGGTAGCCGATGGGGGTGAGGAAGGAGCACGACGCGGCCACCGCGATCGCCATCGCGATGATCCGTGGGTCGAGTCCCGTGCTGGCGGCCACGGTCATGGCGATGGGAAACACCACGACCACGGCGGCATTGTTGGTGACGAGTTCGGTCAGGAGGGTGACGGCCAACAGCAACCCGAAGACGACCCCGGCGGTCCCGAAGCCGTCGAAGGCCCCGATCACCCCGTCCGAAATCAACGCGGCCAGGCCCGTCACCTCAACCGCGGCTCCCAGCGCGAACGACGACGCGATGAGGATGATCACGTCGAAGTCGATCGCGTCGCGGACCTCGTTGGCCGTCAACGTGCGCGTCGCCACCAACGCCCCCGCCGCCAACAACGACGCCTCCATGATGCTGGCCAAGCCAAGGGCAGCCATCGCCACCATCGCCACCGTGATGGCGGCGACGAACGGTGCCCGCCTGGACATGTGGGGTGGATCGGCGTCCAGGGGTGCGATCAACAGGAAGTCGCGGCGCTCTGACCAGTTGGCGCGGAACTGGTCGTCGGCAACCACCAACAGGGTGTCGCCCACCCGGAACCGCAACTCACGCGGGTCCTGGGTCACCCGATGGCCGTCGCGATGGATGGCCATCACCACCGCCTGGTAGCGCTGCAGGAAGCCCACGTCGGCCAAGGTGTGCCCGGCCAACGGAGAGGTTCGGCCCACCACGGCCAGTGCCAGCCCGTGGGTGGGTTGGGCCATGGAGTCGAGGTGGCGGTGCACCGGGGAACTCAGGCCGGGCAGTCGGTACAGGCCAGCGATCTCGCGAACTTCGCCGGCAAAGACCAGTCGGTCACCGCCAGCCAGGACCAGGTCGAGGTCCACCGGCGAGAACACGTGGTTGTCGCGCACCACCTGTGCCAGGAACACGTGTCGACGACCCAGCAGGTCGGTCTCGCCCACCGGCATGCCGTCCAGCGGCCCACCGGGCTCGACGTCCATGGTCACGGCGAACTCGCGGGCGTCCTCGACGGCTTGTTCCTGGATCGTCGCGCGGTCGGGCACCAGTCGCCAGGCGAACACGATGAGCACGACCATGCCCACCACGGCGGCAGGCAGTCCGACCGGCGTGATCTCGAACAGCCCGAAGGGCTCGCCGCCGGCGGTCTCCAACAACCCCGAGACGACCAGGTTGGTGGACGTGCCCAGCACGGTGATGGTGCCGCCCAGGATGGCCGCGAACGACAGCGGCATCAGGAACCGGGACGCCGAGAGGTTGCGCCGCTGCGACAGGGCGACGATGTCCGGGGTCAACATGGCCACCAGTGGCGTGTTGTTGAGCACCGACGACGCGGCCGCGGTCGGGCCCAACAGCCGGAACAGGTCCATGCGTGTCCGGCCCGCCCCCAGCAGGCGTGCCGCCAGCGGCGTCAGCAACGAGGTCTTCTCGGCCGCTCGGGCCAGCACGTACAGGGCGGCAACCGTGATCGGCGCGGGGTTGGAGAATCCCGCCAGTGCCTGCTCGGTGGAGATGACGTTGGTCAGCAACAACACCACGGCTGCGGTCAGGACCACCGCGGACGGTGCCATCCGGTCCGTCGCCAACACGCCGAACGCGGCGACCAGCACGATCACCGTGATCCACGCGTCAGGCGTCATGGTGATGACTCGGAACGGACCATCGCGCCACCCCCGGCATGCCGTGTGAGGTTCTCACTGGGTCGGCGAACTCTATGCGCCGGGGCCGCGCGCGTCAATGGGGCCGTCTGCGTCGATCAGGACGAGGCGGCAGCCCGCTCGAGTTCGGCGATGCGGCGTCGCGTCGGCACGACGGCGTCGGGGTTCAACGACAGCGAGTCGATGCCGAGACCGACCAGGAACTCGGCGAAGTCCGGGTGGTCGCTGGGTCCCTGCCCACAGATGCCCACCTTGGTTCCGGTGCGCTTGGCCGCCTCGACGACCATCGTGATGGCGGCCTTGACGGCAGGGTTGCGCTCGTCGAACAGGTCCTGCAGTTCGCCCGAGTCGCGGTCCACGCCCAGCACGAGCTGGGTCAGGTCGTTGCTCCCGATCGAGAAGCCGTCGAAGCGCTCGGCGAACTCGTCGGCGAGGAAGACGTTGGACGGGATCTCGCACATCACGTAGACCTGCAGGCCGTTCTCTCCGCGCGTCAGCCCGTTGGTGGCCAACACGTCGAGCACCTTGTCGGCTTCTTCGGGGGTCCGGCAGAAGGGCACCATGATGATGACGTTGTCGAGTCCGACTTCCTCACGGACACGCTTGACGGCACGGCACTCCAGCGCGAACGCCTCCCGGTACTTCTCGGAGTAGTAGCGGCGCGCGCCGCGCCAACCCAGCATCGGGTTCTCCTCGTCGGGCTCGAACTGCGGTCCGCCGATCAGGTCGGCGTACTCGTTGGACTTGAAGTCCGACAGGCGCACGATGACGGGCTCGGGGTGGCGCGACGCCGCGATCCGCGAGATGCCGTGGGCCAGGGTGTCGACGAAGTAGTCGCCCAGGTCGTCGTAGCCGATGGCCAGGTCCTCGATGGTCCGCCGGACGTCCTTGTCCTCGACGTCGTCGAAGCGCAGCAGCGCCAGCGGGTGGACCTTGATGTGGTCGTTGATGATGAATTCCATGCGGGCCAGCCCGATGCCGTCGGCCGGCATGCGCCACCAGCCCAGGGCGGCTCCGGGCGATGCGAGGTTCATCATCACCTGGGTGGTCGTTTCGGGGAGGTCGGACAGGTCGATCTCCTCCTCCTCCCAGTCCAGTGCTCCCTCGAAGACCTTGCCCGAGTCGCCGTCGACGCACGACACCGTGACGAGCTGGCCGGTCTCGAGGATCCGGGTCGCATCGCTGCTGCCGACCACGGCGGTGACGCCCAACTCGCGGCTGATGATGGCCGCGTGGGCCGTGCGTCCACCCCGGTCGGTGATGACCGCCGAGGCACGCGACATCAGGGGCACCCAGTCGGGGTCGGTCATCTCGGTGACCAGGACGTCGCCGTCCTGGAACTCGTCGGCCTCCTCCAGGCTGGTGAGGATGCGCACGCGACCCGACGCGATCGATCCCCCGATGGCGATGCCCTCCAGGATCGGCGTGGCGTCGGTGGAGAGGGAGTAGCTGCGGATCGAGCCTGCCCCCTCGCGCGACTGGACGGTCTCCGGGCGTGCCTGCACCACGAACAGCTTGCCGCTGTCGCCGTCCTTGGCCCACTCGATGTCCATCGGGTGGCCGTAGT
>DATFMD010000298.1:0-5806 GCA_035267125.1 Nitriliruptoraceae bacterium
GCCGGAGGTCAGAGGTGGCGCCTGGTGCGCGCGTCGGCAATACTTGATCCCATGCCGTCACCGGACCCCGCAGCGCTCGAAGCCATCGCTGGCGCGCTCGCAGCCGCCATGAACGCACATGACATCGACGCCTTCGTGTCACTGTTCGCTCCGGACTACGACAGCCACCAGCCCGTGCACCCCGATCGGGCCTTCGTGGGCAGCGATCAGGTTCGTGCCAACTGGTCGTCGGTGTTCGCAGATGTGCCCGACTTCCGCGCCGACCTCATCGGCACGGCGGTCGACGCGAACACGCTCTGGTCCGAGTGGCGTTGGACCGGCACCCACGAGGATGGAAGCCGCCTGGACTTGGCGGGCGTGATCGTGTGCGGCGTGCACGCGGGACAGTTGACATGGGCGCGCCTGTATGTCGAGTCCGTTGAAACGGGCGGCGAGGGCTCGACTCGGTCGTGACAGCCCTGTTGGGTCATCGGTGAATCCCCGCCCGTCTCGATCGGCGTTCCCGTGGTGCTGACCGAGTGGACGGGTCGCACGTCCGCGTCTGGGCCCGCGGAGGTGTCACGGGACTGGTGTCGGCACGAGGGGGCGTACTGCTGGTGGGGCGATGAGTTGGGTCGCCACGAACGGTGACGTCATGGCGCGCAGCAGGGCGCTGTAGTCGGGCATGAACGGCAGTCGTTCCTCCCGGTTCCCGACGCGCCCGAGCGTGTCGGGATCAGCTGCGTTCGCTTGGAAGGCGCATCCCGGGGAGGAGGGAGTCCCGTCCGGCCCAGTTGACGTGAGCGCGCAAGCCCCCAGCAACTAGCCTTGCCTCTGAGGCAGAAGACGAGGAACAGCATTGGGCGGCCCGAACCCAAGCCGGCGCGGCTTCACCACAGACAGGCTCGAAGCGTTCAGCGACGGCGTGTTCGCCATCGCGATCACGCTTCTCGTACTCGACTTGTCCCTGCCGGACGCCTGGCTGGACGACCCCCTCACGGCCTTCCTGGGTCTGTGGCCGACCTACCTGGCCTACGTCGTCAGTTTCGCCACCATCGGGGCGGCATGGCTGGCCCACACCGCAGTGACAAATCGGGTCGCCCGCGGTGACACCACCTTTGCTCGGCTCAACCTGCTGTTGCTCCTGGTGGTGTCGTTCCTGACCTTCCCGACCTCAATGGTTGGCGAAGCAATCAGGGCTGAGGATGCCGAACGCGTCGCCACGACGATATTCGGGCTCAACCTGTTCCTCGTGGCGGTGATCATTGCCCTGCTGTGGCGTCACGCCCGTCGCCACGGGCTGGTTCGCGACGATGTCGCCGACGACGAGGCCGCGGTGCTGACGCAGCGGCTGACCCCCAGTCTCTGGGGCTACCTCGCCATGATCGTCGTCGGGCTGTTCCTGCCAGTCGTTGCCGTCATGGGCTACCTGGCCATCGGGCTTGTCCTGCTCTTTCCGGTGCGTCGACACAACTGACCCACGTCACAGAATCGACGGATCTTCTCGGAGATGGCGCACGCCAGGCGCTTCTGACGGCGCGCCGTCTGGCAGCAAGGCAGGCGTGCGAGAGATGGCGGGCAGGACCGTGCGCATGGCCGAGGCCGGTGACCCGTCGAGGCCGACGGTGATGTTCCTCAGCCCGCTGCCGTTCACGCTGCTGACGTTCGAGCTGGTCTGGCGGGAGCTGGGTGCCGCGTTCCACCTGGTGGCCCTCGACGTGCCGGGGCTCGGCAAGAGCCCGGGCGGCCCCGAGGTCATGCGCTACGACGTCGCTGCGCGGCACCTGCTGGCAATGCTGGAGGAGCTCGACCTCACGGGCGTCCACCTGGTCGGCCACGACATCCCCTCGGCGATCGTGCTGCGCGCCGCGGCCCTCGACCGGACGCGGATCGCCAGCCTGATCATCGGCGACGGGCCGGGCATCGACGTGGAGCAGACCGACCAGACACTCAACGGCACCGCTGTCAGTCGCCTTTTCGACTGGGGCGCTCCATACCGCGGTGTCGTCGGGGCCTTGCCTGGCGCGGGCGCCACAGCCACGCAAGGACCAGCCGATGGGGCGTCCCCGTTCGTTCGACACCGAGGCGGTCGTGCACGCCGCGATGCTCACGTTCTGGCAGCAGGGCTACGAGGCGACGTCGATCCGAGACCTCGAAGCCGCGACCGGTCTGGCTGCTCCGAGTCTGTACGGGGTGTTCGGCCACAAGGAGGGCATCTTCACCGCCGCGCTGCAGCACTACCTCGACGAGGTGATCGGCGCCGGCGTCAGCGCGACCGCGGACCACGGACTGGCCGGGATCCGGATGATGTTCGCCTCCATCCTCGCCAAGGACCCCGACCTCCCACTCGGGTGCCTGCTCGCCATCACCTCGACCGAGGCAGGTGCGCTCGGCGCCGACCCCAGAGGCGTGCTCGCCGGTGGCCTGGACCGGGTTCGTACCGTGCTGCGCGCCAACCTGCGGCAGGCCATCCATTCAGGATCCCTCGATCCCGACGTCGATGTCCCGGCCACCGGAGACGCACTCCTGGCCCTGTACGAAGGGATCCAGGTACTGCTGCGCTCCTCACCCGACCACGTCGACGTCGCAGCCATCGCAGGCCCCGTCCTGGATCGACTCCTTCCGGCACCACCCCACCCCACCATGCCCTAGCAACCGTGTGGTTCGTCAAGCGGGGCCTGGAGGGGGTTGAGGCAGGCCAACCAATCCCTCGCGCGGAGAGGAGAATTTCGGGTGGCGGGTGGCGGGGCATGGGAGCACTACTGCACGATCCGGACCGCCCTCATCGTCACCGGGTTCGCGTGTCTCGCCGCCGGATCGTCATCCAGGCAAGGCTGTCGTGAGTGGCGTGGAGGGTGGCGTGGTGGTCTCTGGGGGCCCACTGGTCCTGGCCGTGCACCAATCGCTCGGCCTCCGGCGCGGGTGAGTCCCGCCAAGCGGGTGTGACTGCCTCCATGCGGGGCCCAGAGCCCGGCCCGGACCTTCGGTGCCGAGCCTCGCTGGCATTCGCGCAGCCTTCCCACCCCGAACACGGCGACCTCCGACCTAGGCTCGGACCATCGACGACGCAGGTGGTCACATGTTCAAGCTGTCCGAGGCCCTCAACGACAATCCGTGCAAGATCGTGCTGCTGGTGCTGGATGGCCTGGGTGGCTACGCCGACAACCAGTACGACTCCGAGTTGGAGCAGGCCGCCACCCCGAACCTCGATCGCCTCGCAGCCGAGGGCTCAGTCGGCCTGTTGGATCCCCTGATGCCCGGGATCACCGTGGGTTCTGGTCCGGGCCATCTCGCGCTGTTCGGCTATGACCCCGAAGAGCACGAACTCGGTCGCGGCGTCCTCTCGGCGACCGGGGTGGAGTTCGACCTGCGTCCCGGTGACGTCGCCGCCCGCGGCAACCTGGCCACGCTTGATGCACATGGCAACGTCACCGACCGGCGTGCCGGTCGCATCGCGGACGAACCTGCCGGCGAACTGACGGACATGCTGAACGAGCAGGTCGAGGTCGCCGGCGTCGAGGTGTTCTTCCAGCACATCTCCCAGCACCGGATCCTGTGCGTCCTTCGCGGTGAGGGCCTGGACGCGCGCATCGAGGACATCGACCCCCAGCGCCTGGGCGTGCCGCCGAAGACCCCGACCGCCAGGCATCCCGACGCCGAGGCAACCGCGACCGTCCTGGCGAACGTCGACGAGCGCATCCGTGCCGTCCTGGCAGACGACGACCGGGCCGACGTGCTGCTGCTGCGGGGTTTCGACACCTTCCGGGAACTGCCCGACTTCGCGGATCGGTACCGGCTGCGCGCCGCCACGGTCGCTGCCTACCCGATGTACCGCGGCGTGGCGAAACTGGTCGGGATGGAGGTACTGCCTCGCCCCCACGGACTCGACGAGCAGATCACGCTGATGCGGGAGCACTGGGACGACCACGACTACTTCTTCATGCACCACAAGGCCACCGACCAGGCCGGCCACGACGGGTTGCGCGACGAGAAGGTGGCTGCCATCGAGGAGGTCGACGCCGTCATGGACGACATCGTGGCGCTCGAACCTGACGTGCTGATCGTGACCGGTGACCACAGTTCACCGACGCAGTTGTCGGGTCACAGTTGGCACCCCGTCCCCGTCCTGATGTGGGGGCCCCACGTGGGCACCGACGCCGTCACGACCTTTGCCGAACGGACTGCCACGACCGGCCTGCTCGGTCGCATGCCGACCCAGCAGATGATGACCGTCGCGCTGGCGGCTGCCGGCAAGCTGGAGAAGTGGGGCGCGTAGCTCGTCGCACGTCACGGCACGGGCGCGGTGCCCGCGTCGGCTCAGGCGGGGGTCCGTCCGAACGCGAGCAGATGGACGCTGGCACCGGCCAGCGCCGGCTCGTGTTGCGTCATCTCGGCCACGGCGATCGCGCGATCCAACGCGGCATCCGGATCGGGCAGGAAGTCGACGACGAATCCCAGCGGCCCCTCGACGGGCAGCACCTCGATGTCGACCAGGCCGGCGGCCGAGAGCTCCCGGGCCAGTTCGTCCGGGCGGTGCAGGTGGGCGGCCGTGAAGCTGACCCCCTCGTCGTGGGTGCCGCTGTGGACGACCGCGGCGAGTCGCTGGGCGACGTCCTCGCTCCAGCCACCTTCGCCGTCGTCCCATGTGCCGATGCTCGCCAGGTGCACCAGCGGGGTCCATCGAGCGATGGCGGCGGCAACGACGAGCCCGCCGTCTCTGGCTATGTCGCGCGCCCGGGCCAGCACCGCTGCGCGATCCGCTGCCGCGACCAGGTGGTAGAGGGGGCCCATGACCAGCACCGCGTCCATCGACCCCGGCCCGAAGTCCAGTTCCCGTGCGTCCGCAACCCGTGCGTCCAGGCCACGGCTGCGCGCCGTGTCGACGTGCTCGGGCACCAGGTCGACCAGGACGACGTCGTGGCCGCGGTCCTGCAGCCACGACGCATAGGCGCCGGTGCCGCCGCCCACGTCCAGGACCGAGGATGGGGGCGCCGGCAGTCGCTGCGCCAGCAGCGCCCGCGTGCGGCGTTGCTCGAGCCGGAACGCCGGCGTCGAGGCGAGCCGGCCGTCCTCGTCGAGGTGGGTGGCGTAGTGGTGACGCACCCTGGCCACGTCGTCGTCGCCAGTGCCGCGATCGTCGGGTGCCCTCGGTGACTCGGCCATCCGCCCACCTCCTCGCCACCCATCCAAGCACACGTCGGGTGGTCGACGGCCGGGCGAGGTCAGGATCACCGGTCCCGTGGGTGCGAGCGGGACGGGTCCACGAGGCCCAGTTCGAGGGCGCGCAGCACGGCCTGGGTCCGGTCGCGTGCATCGAGCTTGACCAGGATGCTCGACACGTGGTTCTTCACCGTTCCCTCGCTCAGGTGCAGGGCCGCTGCGACTTCACGGTTCGGAAAGCCGGCCGCGACCAGGCCGAGCACGTCCAACTCGCGAGGGGTGAGTGAGGGTGGCGGACCGATGGGGACCTCGCTGGTTGCCGGGGTGCCGAGCCGTTCCAACAGGCCCGCCGTGATCGATGGCTGGACCAGCGTCCCGCCGTCGGCCAGCCGTTCGATCGCGCCGACCAACTGGTCCAGGGTCACGTCCTTGAGGAGGTAGCCACGCGCGCCACTGCGCAGCGCCTGGAGCACCAGTTCGTCGTCGTTGAACGTGGTCAGCACCAGGACCGGTGGCATCGGCTCGTCGCGTGCCGCGAGATCCTCGAGCAGGGCGAGCCCGTCACGACGAGGCATCCGCAGGTCCAGCAGCACCACGTCGGGGTCCTCGGCCTCGATGACGGCAAGGCCCTCGATGCCATCGGTCGCCTCCGCGACCACCTCGACCT
>DATFMD010000299.1:0-2581 GCA_035267125.1 Nitriliruptoraceae bacterium
GTTCAATGCTCGACTCGGTCACCGCGGCACGCCCGTCAACTCCCGAAGAGCCTGGAATCGTGATTCGTGCTGGGTGCCGTCACCGACTTTCGAGCCCGACGTCGGCACAGACTGGGATGGCCCGTTCGACCGTCGCACGGCTGAGGGGCCCCGGCTTTGCGCCAAGGGCCCCTCAGAGCTTCGTTCGGTCAGCCGACGATCTCGTAGATGTCGACGTCCAGGTAGGCGTTGTCCGTAGAGGCGCTGTCGGCGTCACCCCGGATCTCGAATGGACGTTCGACCTGTGGCTTGCTCGGAGTGATCGGCGAGACTTGGAGATAGTCCCCGGAGGCCGGAACTCCGAAGAAGTCGTTGCTCCCGGTGGCGACGGCGGAGACGTTGGGCCAGTCGGGGTTGCTCACCTCGTAGTACACGTCGGCAGTACCGGAGCCGAGAAACCGGAAGGCGACGTATTCGTCGCCACCGGAGCCGTTGTCCCGAATCCAGCTCAGGAAGATGATGGTGGGGCCCAGCTGGTCTACGGAGACGTCCTCGGGGATGACGTGACGGTCGATCCCAACCGGGATCAGGTCCGTGTCCGGGTCGAAGTCGCGCAGGACGCCCGCGACCTCGACCACGTCGCCCGGCGTCGGTGTGCCGCTCTCGTCGGTGTCGACCAACTGCGAGATGGTCCGCTCGCTGCCGTCGGGCATCGTCTGGTAGGCACGAGCAAGCAACGCAGGTGGGCGCTCATCCGCGCACTCGCCGTCGGAGTTCGGCTGGATGTCGTCGTGGTTGGCGAAATGCGCATCGGACGCGGCCTGCGCGACCCGGAGCAGTACGTACTCGCCGGCATCCTCGTCGAAGTGGCAGATCTCGACCTTCGTCTGCCCGGCCAGGGCCGGCCCGGCGAGCGCCGCAGTCGCGGCGAGCGCGACAACGGCGGCGAGCAGCGAGCGGCGTCGCGCAACGGTCTTCACAGTGTTCCTCTCGTGTCGCCCGACGCCGGTGCAGCGCTCAAGGTGGCGACATCCCGCCGGGACCCTAGCGCGACGACGTCGCGTCCCGTGGATGGTGGATCCGTCAGCGTCCAGAAGCGGTGGAACGAGGAGCTTCGGAGTACTGGAAGGCATCCGCCACATGGAGGAACGGATCTGCCCCAGAACAACCAGCGCACCACACCGGCATCCGAGAACCACCGGTATCGCCAGTCGCCGAACGCCTGGACCCGTCGTGGACCATCACCGGCAGCTCGTGTGACACCGACCATGGGCAGCATGTCAGCGCGCTGGGCGGGTCGTGCACCACCCCGCGGGTCTCGGTCCGAAATTCTCGTGCGGCCTGCGGGGCGATCTCAGAGGCGGCGGGGCCCAGAGATCGACGGCCGAATCGGGGCGTCAAACAGGCTCTGAGCAGGGCAAATGGCGGAGGGTGTGGGATTCGAACCCACGGTACGGGGAAACCCGCACGACGGTTTTCAAGACCGTTGCCTTCGTCCGCTCGGCCAACCCTCCCGGGAACTGCACGTGCGGCAGCGATCAGGGTAACCGGCAGGCAGCTGCAGCCTCCGGCGCGGGAATCGTCAGATGATCCAGACGAGCCGACAGGGGTCAGGCATCCACCTCGTCGAATCGGTGGCCGACGACTCGGCCCACCACCCAGGAGATGAGCACCATCGACTCGGCGACCAGCACAGCGAATGTCGCCGAGCGGAGATCGGACTCGTCCACGCCGATGAAGCCAGTCGTCTGCGACAGCAGCAGCGCGACGGCCGAGGCCAGTGCCAACGCGGCCGCAGCATCCTTCCAGAGCTCGTTGTCACCGGGCGGACGGAAGAACAGGCCGCCTGCCAGCACGATCGCGACACCAGCCGTCAGGAAGAACATGATCCGCAACCACGTGGGGGCGCCGTCGGGGGGAGACACGGCCTGGAAGAAGTGGATGGCCGCATACACCAGCAGTCCGGCAGCCATGAGCGAGCGGGTGACGACGTTCACGGGGTCCTCCTGCGTGCGGTGGACGGCGGTCCATCCGGGGCACAACGACCGGCTCGTGGCCGGCACAACGTCCGCTGCGGGGCCGACATTCCGCCGCGACAGTCGGGGCGCAGCCGAGCGTTTCGCGGCGCCTGCCCGCCCACATCACCCGACGATCACATCGCCAACCACCGGGCCACCCACGTCATCCCGGGCGGCAGGAAGGATCCCACGAGTTGACGCGTTGTCGGCGGCGAGCCGTCAGGCGGCTCACTCCCCCGACGAAGGTGCCACCAATGTTGTTCGGACAGGAACACGTCGACGCCTACCGCAGGACCGACGGAGAAGTCGGCCACGAGTGGCAGGACGGCGTCTACACGCTCTTGCTGACCACCATCGGGCGCCGATCCGGCGAACCCTACACGACCCCGCTGATCTACATCCGCGACGACGACGCCTACGTGATCGTGGCCTCCAAGGGCGGCGCCGACGAGCACCCCGACTGGTACGTGAACCTCATGGACAACCCCGAAGTGGAGGTCCAGGTCACCAGCGAGACCTTCGCCGCAACGGCCGAGACCGTCGACAGCGACACCCGCGAGCGACTGTGGCCGGAACTGGTCGAC
>DATFMD010000300.1:0-3172 GCA_035267125.1 Nitriliruptoraceae bacterium
CAGCACCCCGGACCGCGTCGTGGCGCCGGCGACGTCCCGGATCTGGGGGAAGTGCTCGTCCACCCATGTCCCGAACTCGCGCGCCTGCCTCGCATCCGGGAAGGTGAAGACCGGGGACCGCTGCATGGACTCCTCGACCACCGTGGTGATGACGCCCCCACAATGCGACAGCAGCCGCATTCCACGGTTGTAGCTGGCCACCAGCGTGCCCTCGGTGGTGGCCACCAGCGTGGTCGTGGTCGACCCTAGTGGCCGTCGGGGAGCCAGAGCCCTGGCGAGGTGAACGTGTGCAGCAGCCAGACCGAGTGGGCGCGTCGACCGGCCTGCGGGTCAGCCGCCGGACACGACGGCCGCGGCCTCGGGCGCCAACCGGGCCAGGTCCCAGTCGGCCTCCTCGCGATCCTCCAGCCATCCGTGGGGCACCGGCACCTTGCGAGCCGACGTGGTGTGACCGCGCTTGGCGCGCCGCACCTCCTCGGGAAAGGCCAGGCTGCGGTCCACCCCCGCCAGCAACGTGGCGAACTCGTCGACCGAACCCACCTGGTTGAGGCGCCGACGCAGGTCGCCACCCACCGGGAAGCCCTGCAGGTACCACCCGGTGTGCTTGCGGATCTCGCGCACCGCGACGTCCTCGCCGAACAACTCGACCAGGCCGTCGAGGTGGTCGGCCAGCATGTCTGCCACCTCGCCAAGAGACGGCGGGATCGGGATCGGCCGACCCCGGAACGCGGCCTCGAGATCACGGAACAGCCACGGCCGCCCCAAGCACCCTCGCCCCACGACCACGCCGGCACATCCCGTGCGCGCCACCATTTCCAGCGCGTCGCCTGCCTCCCAGATGTCACCGTTGCCGAGCACGGGGATGTCGACCGCCTCGACCAGGTCGGCGATCGTGGTCCAGTCGGCGTGGCCGCCGTAGCGCTGCTGGGCAGTGCGGCCATGCAGGGCGATCGCGGCGGCGCCACAGTCCTGTGCGACGCGACCGGTGTCGAGATAGGTCACGTGGTCGTCGTCGATGCCGATGCGGGTCTTGACGGTGACCGGCACGTCGCCGGCCGCCTCCACGGCTGCGGTCACGATTGCCGCCAACCGGCCGATGTGCCACGGCAGCGCGGCACCTCCCCCGTGTCGGGTCACCTTGGGAGCCGGGCACCCGAAGTTGAGGTCGATGTGGTCGACCCGCCCGCCCTCGTCCCCGTCGTCGACGAGGAGTTCGACGGCGTCGCGGATCTCGAACGGCTCGACGCCGTACAGCTGGATCGACCGCGGCGACTCCTCGGGGCCGAAGGCCGCCTTGAAGGCCGCACGACGATCACCCTCCACCAACCCGCGGGCACCGACCATCTCGCTGACGTACAGCCCACCCCCGTGGCGACGGCACAGGCGCCGGAACGCGACGTTGGTGACACCCGCCATCGGTGCCAGCACGACCGGAGGGTCGACCGTGATGGGGCCGATCGACAGCGGTGCCGCAGCGGTGGCCATGGGCGCGTCAGGCGGTGGCGGGTTCGAGGCCGTGGGACTCGACCATGATGCGGGCCAACTCAGCCTCGGCGCCGGCCTCGTCGGTGCCCATGGCCACGGACAGTTCCGACAACAACAGTTGCTTGGCCTTGGACAGCATCCGCCGTTCGCCGGCCGACAGGCCCTTGTCACCCATGCGCGTGGCGAGGTTGCGGACGACCTCGGCGATCTTGAAGATGTCGCCCGAGCGCAGCTTTTCCTGGTTGGCCTTGAACCGACGCGACCAGTTCTTGGGGGCGCGTTCCTCGGGCGAGCGCAGGATGTCCAGGACTTGCTCGACCTCGGCCTGGCTGACGATGTCACGGATGCCGACGTCACGGTAGGAGTCGGCGGGGACCATCAGGGTCAGGTCGCCATAGGTCAGTCGCAACACCAGGTAGTCCCTGGTCTCGCCGCTCAGTTCCCGCTGTTCGAGGGACTCGACCACTGCAGCGCCGTGGTGGGGATGCACAACCGTGTCACCAATGCGATACGACATGCGGAACTCCTGTGGGAGGATTGCACGACCAGGCGTGGCCCGGCAAGGTGGCAACAGAGTACCGCAGCAACGAAACGCGCAGCAGCCCTCTGCCGACGCTCCAACCATTGACAATCTGATTTTTCAATAGTTGGATGGGGGCGACACCAGACCGCGTTCGACGAACGGAACGATGACCATGGCCGACGACCAGACCACCCCAGCCGACACGACGTCGGACGATGCCTCCGGCGACGAGGCGCCCGGCGACGGATCGAGCTTCAGCCTGCCCCCCGTCGACGAGCTCCCGGGCACGCTCGACCTGGGCGCGTTCTCGATCTCGTTGAACGTCGCCGACCTCGATGCCTCGACCCGCTTCTACGAGGCCCTGGGCTTCGAGGTGGCCGGTGGCGATCGTGAGGAGAACTACCTGATCCTCAAGAATGGCGAGACCACGATCGGGATCTTCCACGGCATGTTCGAGGACAACATCCTGACCTTCAACCCGGGACTGACCAACCGGATGACGATGGACGAGGACTTCGTGGACGTTCGCGAGATCCAGCAGCGCCTCGAGGATGCCGACATGCAACTCGTCACCCGTGTCGACGAGGACAACTCCTCGGGCCCTGCCTCGATCACCCTGCTCGACCCGGATGGCAACCCGGTCCTGATCGACCAGTTCTTCTGAGCCGCCGGTGATGCGCCCGCCTGCCGCTCCGATCGCGATGATGGTGTCGGACCCCGACGTCGTCGTCGACACGCTCACGGCGTTTCGCCGGAGGTTGCTCGACCTGCTCGACGAGCCCCGCTCCGCGACGGGGCTGGCGCGACTCGTCGGAGCCAGTCGACAACGTGTCAACTACCACCTGCGAGCGCTCGAGGACGCCGGCCTGGTCGAACTCGTCGAGGAGCGGCCACGCCGGGGCGTGACCGAGCGGTTCCTGCGACGTCGGGCCGACGTCGTGGTCGTCGACCCGCTGGCGTTCGCGGGGACGAGTCTCAACGATCGAGATCGCGTCGGGATCGCCGGCGTCGTCCTCACGGCACGCGACCTGCTCACCCAGGCCGCCACCGTCGCCGCCGACGCTGCCGCGGCCAACCAGCGCGTGGCAATGGCGACCCTCGACACCGAGATCGTCGTGGAGAGTCCGGCGGCCATGCGCGCCATGCTCGACGAGATCGCCCGGG
>DATFMD010000301.1:0-3556 GCA_035267125.1 Nitriliruptoraceae bacterium
TCGCACTTCATGGGTAGTTCTTGCTGACGTGTTCGGAGGGGTCCCGGGCCACGGTGGGTGCACCGACCAGGAGCGCCCGGATGAAGACCACCCTGAAGCCATTCGCAGCAGGCGACACCGCCACGATGTCGGCGGTGTTCGCTGGCATGTCGCCAGCCAGCCGACGCCTTCGCTACCACGGCCCCATGAAGGCGCTGACGCCGGCACTGATGGACCGCCTCGTCGCCGTCGATGGCCGCGACCACGCCGCCGTCGTCGCCGTGGCCGGTCGGGCGTGGCGCACGCGGCCGGTGGGCGTCGCTCGGCTGGTGCGCACCGATTCCGTGACGGCCGAGTTCGCCGTCGAGGTCGTGGACGAGGCCCAGGGCCGCGGCATCGGGCGCCAGCTCGTGGCGTGGGCCCGCACGACGGCCCCGAGCCTGGGCATCGAGCTGGTCGTCGCCGAGGTGCTCGAGCACAACGGCGCGATGCGGCGTCTGATCACCGACCACTTCCCCGGGGCACGGGCCACCACCGACGGCCGCACCGTGACCTACCGCTGTCCGGTCGGGGTCGACGACTGGGGCATGGACCCTCGCGACCTCGCTGCCCTGGACATGCTCGCGGTGGCCGCCTGATCACCGTGCTGGCCGCCGGCCAGCGAAGTGCCTGCCGATACGTGGTCGCCGACGGTGGCCACGTCGCCCGCACCGTCGCTCATCCGGGCTCCGGACCTTCCTCGGTGGTGGCGGTGGCCACGTCGCCCGCACCGTCGCTCATCCGGGCTCCGGACCTTCCTCCGTCGCGGCGGCGATCGCGGCCGCCTCCTCGCGGCTCGCCACGTCGAGCTTGCGCAGGATCGCCGAGACGTGGTTGTCGACCGTGCGCACCGAGACGACCAGGTCGTCGGCGATCTCGGCGTTGGTCGCACCGGTCGCCAGCAGGTCCAGCACCTCGGCCTGCCGTGTCGTGAGCCCCAGCGGATGGGCGCGGGTTCGTCGTTGGGGGCCGCGCGGGGGACGATGCCCGAGTTCCCGCAACCGCTGCCGAGCCCGGCGCGCCAGCGGCGCGGCTCCCAGCCCGTCGAGCACCTCCAGCGCTGCCAGCAACTGGGCCGGGTCGTCGCTGAGCACCCGTGCCTCGGCTGCCTCGTACACGCAGTCCAGGCTGTCCCATGCCCGTGCCGCCTCGCTGAACTGCCCGGCCAACAGGAGCTGGTGGGGGAGTGCTCCGCGGCTGCCGTCCCCGACGTCCTCGACGCCGGCGCGGTCCAACCACACCGCGATCTCGGCACGCGACGCGGCCCATCGGCGACCCTCGGTGTCGGCCTCGATGGCCTGCAGCGCGGGTGGAGGCTGGCCCATGGAGTCGGTCAGCCATGCATGCTCGGCGATGGCCGTCGCGGTGACGAAGCGAAGCTGGAAGGACCCTGACACGGCGGCGATCCGCCAGGCCTCGTCGAGTTCGTCGCCGGCGCGCTCGTCGCCGCGGCGAGCCCACAGCCGACCACGCGTGGCCAGCAGGGCTGCCCGCGGCCAGCCCGACACAGCCACCCCGAGCAGGGCGTCGTCCAACCCCGTCGCAGCCTCGTCCCAGCGGCCCGTGGCGATGAGCGAGCGCGCCCGGATCGCATGCACGTACGGGCCCCACCCTGCGGACAGGTCGTTGGCGCCCAGGAAGTGCAGCGCACGATCGGCCGCACGGACGGTGTCGGCATGGGCGCGCCGGAACTGCAGGGCCGTGCTCGCCAGCATCAGGCCCTCGGCGACCGCCCAGCGGTTGCCGACCTCCAACGCTGCCCGTTCCGCCTGCTCCAGCGGCGCGAGATCCCCGGTGACGGCCACCACCGGGACGGCCTCGAACATCCCTGCGAGCACCTCCACGTCGGCGACGCCCGCGAGCCTGGCCACCTCCCGGGCCTCCGCGGCGCGGGTGGATGCCGAGCGCATGTCCCAGGTCGCGAGGTCGTAGTAGGCCATGGCGGCCAGGGCCTCGGCCAGTGCCCGTGATGGGCCCAGTGGTCGCGCCACGGCGACGGCTTCCAGGCCGCTGGCCGCGGCCACTTCGTGGTTGCCCGCCTGCGATGCCAACCGGGAATGGCTGGCCAACGCCCGCCCCAGCCGTGCCGAATCGTCCAGGTCACGGGCCAGCGTGACCGCCTGCGCCGCGGCCGCCACGTTCTCGGAGACGTGGCTCCCCGACACGAGCCGGGCGCGCGCCATGTGGAACCACAGGTCGAAGGCCTCGTCCGGCTCCAGGTGGTCGGGGTGGGCAAGGGCGCGTTCCTGGTGGGCCAGCGCCTCGCGATAGGACTCGGCGGCGATCGCGTCGGCGGCTGCCCGGACCGCACTGCGTACCAACATCTGGAGGTCGCCGGCACCCTCGGCATGGTGGACGACCGTCGCCGCCGACACGGTGTCGGGCAGCGCCGACAGGATCCGGGCATGGAGGGAACGTGCCCGCAGTGTCGTCAGGGTGTCCGCGATGGCGTGGCGTGCCAGTTCGTGACGGAACGAGACCGCCTCGGTGCCGACCTGGATCATCCCGACCGCCTCGGCCGGCTCCAGCACCGTTGGCCAGGCAGGCTCCAGCCGGTCGAGCAGGTCGATCGGGCTGCGTCCCGGCACCAGCGACAGGAGCTCCAGCAGTTCCCGCGTGTCGTCGGGCAGGGACGCGAGTCGGGCCGTCACGGCGAATGCCACCGACGGGGGCGGGGTGGTCAGCTCGCCACCGGCGAGGACCTCGGTCACGTAGAACGCGTTGCCCCCGGTGATCCCATGCAGTTCGTCGGGGTCGAGTCCGCTGTCGGCAGCGGCCACGAGCCGTGCGACAGCGTCCCGGTCCAGCGCCGCGGGCTGCACCACCTGGGTCGCCGGGGCGGGAAACCTGGCCAGCACTCGTGCCAGGGGATGGGTCGGACCGACCTCGTCGTCGCGATGCGTCGTGACGAGCAGGACCGGTCGGTCGACCACCCAGCGAGCCAGCACGGTGACGGTGTCCAGCGTGGCGCCGTCGGCCCAGTGCAGGTCCTCGAGCGCGATCACGACTGGAGGTGGAAGCCGCGTCAGTGCATCGACGAGCGACCCATGAAGGCGTTCGGCCGTGGCCCCGTCACGGAGGTGGTCGGCCAGCGGCCCACCGAGTCGTCGTCCGATCTCGTGCAGCGGCGCCAGCGGCGTCGGTGTCAACAGGTCGTCGCAGGCTCCGACGAGCACTGTCCCGTCGTCACCCACCTCCTCGATGAAGGCCCGCAAGAGCGCCGTCTTGCCAACGCCGGCCTCGCCCGCGACGACGGCGATGCGACCATGGCCGGAGCGGGCCACCTCCAGGCCGTCCCGGAGTTGCCCCAGTGTCTCGTCGCGGTCCTCCAACAGCATCGCCGCTGCCCCAATGTTTTCGTCACGGTCCCGACACCGTCGGCGTCAACTCCGACAGCATCGCCGTGCACGCTAGCCCCCGCGATCGTCGCCACGGCGGAGTCGCGACCACGTTCGTGCTCCGCGTGGAGCCGCCAATGAGTCCGGCAATGAACATGGGGGTCGGGGGTCGGTGGAGTGGGTCCCGATCGTGTGTGCCG
>DATFMD010000302.1:0-3497 GCA_035267125.1 Nitriliruptoraceae bacterium
CGCGACCCCGTAGCCGTTGCCCGTCCGGCGGACGAGCAGCACGACGGACACGATGAGCATGCCCAGCACGATCCGCGACAGGAAGGCACCGATCCACGGCATCCGACCCTGGGGATGCAGCAGCATGGCCAGGTAACTGTCGGCGACTTGCGTGTCCGGCTCCTGCTGGCTGGAGGACACCAGCGGCGATGGACGAGTCCCCTGCCCGTCCGGACCGGGAGAGGTCACGTCGGTGGCTCGTCGTCGTTCCAGGCGGGATCCTCGTCCCACTCCTCGTTGCGCTCCTCCACCGTCTGGAGGGCGTGCTCTGCCTCGTCGCGAGTGTCGTAGGGTCCGAGTTGCTTTCCAGTCGGGCAGGTCTCGCCCTGCGGCTCGACCCGCTTGTGCGTCAGGCAGTACCAATAGGACATGGGATGCTCCGTGTCGGGTGGGCAAACCTACACGAGAGGGGGTTGGACTACGCTCCGCCGCGCCGATCCACTGACGCGGCCAGCCGCGCAGGACGTCAGACCAGGGAGGCACCATGGCCACATCACTCCGCCGAATCATCGCGGACGGTCTGAAGCGCCTGGTGCAGACGCAACCGCGCCCGCAGCGCCAGCGCCGCACCGGTTCCCCCTCCCCCGCTCGGACAGAACCGGCGTCTCCGGGTCAGTTCGGATCGTCTGCGACCGTGGAGGTCAGGGGCCGGGACATCGGCTCACCGCACATCGAGTGGTGTCCCGAACTCGATGGCGATCCGGATCCCGGCGAGGTGATCTGGACGTGGGTGCCCTACGAGGAGGCCGACGGCCGCGGCAAGGACCGTCCGGTGCTGGTGTTCGCACGCGAGTCTGGAGGGACCGTGTTGGCGATCCAACTGTCGAGTCGTGACCACGCCCACGACCGTGGCTGGGTGCGCCTGGGCCGTGGTGGCTGGGACCGCCAAGGACGCGAGTCATGGGCGAACGTGCGGCGGATCCTGCGCGTCCATCCCGACGGCATGCGCCGCGAGGGCGACCTCACCGATCGCGACGACTTCGAGCGCGTGGTGGCCGCGCTGCCCGGCGCAGGGCCGGACGGCCCGCGCGGGCACGGCTGACAGACCGTGGACGTGACGCCCGGGTCGTGCGATGCTGGGTGGTGCAGCGGCAGCCCGTCGGCCAACTGAGCGTCCGGGAGTCGAGCCGACACGCCATGCACAGCGATCGAGGGTGGACATGGACGGGACACCACAGGCGCCGCGGCCTCCAGCCGACGAACCGCCTGCCCAACCACGGTCCAGACCATCACGCACGACCGTCATCGTCGTGGCCGTCGGGGCGCTGCTGCTGCTCGCCCTCGTCCTGGTCGTGACCCAGCGAGGGACGGCCCAGTTCCCGCCGGACAGTCCTGAAGCCACGGTGCAGACGTTCCTGCAGTCGGTGGCCGACGGGGAGCCCGACACGACGGTGCTGGCCGGCGACTGCGACGACGGCCGGTTGAACATCGGCGACGTGGGCCTGCGAGTCGTGATCACCGACGCGGCGGTGTCGGGGGACACGGCCACCATCGACGTGCGCATCACCGAACGCTACGGGGGCCCGTTCGGCGACGGCTACAACCACGACGAGACCTACCGCCTGGTGCGCACGGCAGACGGGTGGCTGATCGAGCAGTTCGACTGGCCATGGGGTGCCTGCGAACCGCTCCAGCCGGGCGGCTGAGCCCAGCGAGGTGACGAGATGACGATGGGCGCGATGTTGTACGAGGAGGTGAGGTGATGGTCGTGGGGCTGTTCGTCGGGCTGCTGCCACTGGTCGTGCTGGCCGCGATCATCGCCGGCATCGTGCGTGCCGCACGGGGGCTCGACGTCGACTGGTCGGTGGTGGTCCGGCAGTTCTTCCAGCACGTGATCGCGGTGGTCCTGGCCTTCGTCGCGGCATCGGGCGTGTCTCGGCTCGCGGCGTTGGCGCTCGAGGGACCGAGCCTGGTGGACGCCGACACCCAGTTGGCGGGGCCGGTCGCCTTCGCCGTGATCGGCGTGCCGCTGTACGCCGCGACGATGTGGTGGTTGCTCGGCCAGGCCCGCCGCGATGCGGCCGAGGCTCGAACGTTGGCATGGAGCCTGCACATTGCGGTCGTGGGCGTGGTCGCACTGGTGACGTCGATCGGCGGGGTGTTCGAACTGGTGGACGGACTCGCCGGTGACGGCGACGGGTCGTGGATGCCGCTCGCGACCATCGTGGTGTGGGGCGGACTGTGGGGCTGGTACCGGTGGCTGGAACAGCACCGGGTGGGGTCGCCCAGGTGGGCCGTCCTGCATGTCATCGCCGGTTCGGCCATCGGACTGGGTGTCCTGGCGGTGGGCACCGGCCAACTGGTCGCGATGGCGCTCGACGTGGTGCTGTTCGACCAGGTGGTGGTGGCCGACGACGCCCCGTGGACGATGGTGGCGGCCATCGTGGTCGGCGGGGCAACGTGGGCCGTGTACTGGCTGCGCGACGGCATGGCCCGGCCACGTGACGGTTGGTGGCACGGCTGGGTGCTGCTGGGCGGCGTGTTCACCGGGTTGGTCGCGACGCTGTCGTCGTTCGGCTACCTGGTGTGGCTCGTGGCCGTGTGGCTGGTCGGTGATCCGACCGGCTCGGCGGCCCAGCACTTCGACGAGGTTCCCCAGGCCGTCGCGACCGGCGTGGTGGGTGCCGCCGTGTGGGCCTACCACCGGTCGCTGCTGGCGCCTCGTGGCCAGCGTGCCCGCACCGAGGTCGACCGGGTCGCCGACTTGTTGTTGGCCGGTGTGGGCTTGCTGGCGGCTGCCGGAGGGTTCGCGACGATCCTTGTGGCCATCGTCGAGGCCGTGACTGGACCAAGGGTGGTCGATGCCGGTACCGACCCCGTGAACACGTTGCTGGCGGCGGTGACGTTCCTGGCAGTTGGTGCACCGGTGTGGTGGCGCGCGTGGGGCCGGGTCCAGCGCCTGGCCGGGTCAGCGCCGCTGGGGGCAGAGGTCGACGTCGATGACCTGGACGACGTCGCCGTGGCCGAGCGCGGATCGACCGCGCGGCGGGTCTACCTGTTCCTGCTGTTCGGGGTGGGTGGCCTGACCGCGCTGGTGTCACTGCTGGTGGCCGTCACGGTCGGTTTCGAGGGTTTGTTCGGTAGGACGTTCGGGGCCGAGACCCTGTCCGAGATGCGCGTGCCGCTGGCCCTGCTGGTGACCTCGGCGGCCGTTGCCGGGCTGCACTGGCGGGTGTATCGCGAGGACCGCGACATCGTGGTCGAGCCCGTCCGCCGCTTCCCGGTGCGGATCACGCTGATCGGCGTCGCCGACCCCGACATCGTCGCTGCCCTGCACGAGGCCACTGATGCCAAGGTCACCCTGTGGACGCGCACCGACGGCGTCACTCCCCCGTGGTCGCCAGAACGCCTGGTCGAACTTCTCGACGGCCACGACGACGACCACGTCGTGGTGGTCTCGCGCCCCTACGGCCCCGAACTCATGCCTGTCGAGGACTGAAGTGGGACTCGCGGCCCAG
>DATFMD010000303.1:0-2033 GCA_035267125.1 Nitriliruptoraceae bacterium
CCCAGGATGGTGTAGGCGCCAATCTCCTCACCCAGCTTGGCCCGCAGCGTCGCCTCGACGTCGATTTCGGTCAGGATGCCGAAGCCCTCGGCAGCGAGTGCCGCCCGCACCGACTGCTCCGTCTCTGCGGGGCTGTCCGGGACGCGCAGCCGAATCGTGTACCGGTCGTTGATGATGGTTGACATGAAGACTCCGATGCGCGCGACTCAGAAACGGGACAGGAACCGGGCAAGCATGCCCCCCTCGGACGAGTCGTCGTCCGAGGAATGACCACTGCACCGCTTGTCGCGGGGAACTCCCGCCATCACCTGGTCGACGTGGCTGCCACACCCCGCCCACGTTGCCTTGCCACACTTCCGACAGGTCACTGCTCGACACATTGCTGAACACTCCTTGGACGAGGACTGGGAGGTGACCCCCAGCGGGAACGGAACCACGCAGGGGCAATTGTACGGACATTTCTCGATCGATGCTTGGGGGATTCCACCACGCTGCCCAATCCCGACCGCGCTCCGCAGTTGCGCAACAGGACAGTGTTGCGCGGTATTGAACAGGTTTGTACATTCCTACCACGACCGTTCATCCACGCACCGGGATGGACACAGCCACCTCCACCAGGGGAACTGCCGCGTGACCGAACAGATGACCGCAGCGCGACGACGGCTCCACGACGCTGCGCTCTCCCTGTTCGCCCAACGCGGCAGCAGCGAGGTCTCGGTCAGCGAACTCGCCGCTGCGGCCGGCATCGCGCGCGGCACCGTCTACAACAACATCGACTCGCTCGACGACTTCTTCGAGGACGTGTCTCGCGACCTTGCCCTGGAAATGCGAGACCGCATGCTGGCAAGTTTCCCCGAGGTGCGGGACCCGGCACAACGGCTGGCCGATGGCCAGCGGTTCTTCGTCCGGCGCGCACACGAGGAACCCGGTTGGGGCCGGTTCGTCGCCCGCTTCGGAACCGTCAACCCCACCGTCCAGGCGCTGTGGGCCGGACCGTCGATGGACGACGTGCGCTCCGGGATCCGCCATGGCCGCTTCTCGCTGCGTCCCGAACTCGAGTTCGGCGCGATGGCCCTGGTCAACGGCACGACCATCACCGCCATGTGGACGGTGCTCAACGGCCACGCGACCTGGCGCGACGTCGGCAGTTCCACCGCGGAACTGGTCCTGCGTGCGCTCGGGCTCGACCCAGCCGAGGCCTGTCGTCTCGCCACGCGCGCGTTGCCCGAACTGGCCGCCCTGCCCGACGGACAGCCGTCACCGGTGGCCGCCGGTGACGGCGACCGTCGTTCCCGCGACGCGGCGTCCTCCTCCCACCCGACCACACCCTCGACCCCTGTCCGCGCCGACCGCCGGACACCCGCCAAGGAGACACCATGACCGAGGCATACATCTACGACGCCGTCCGCACCCCGCGTGGTCGCGGCAAGCCCACCGGGGCGCTCCACGCGACCAAGCCGGTGGACCTCGCGACCACCGTGCTCGGCGCCATCCGCGATCGCAATCCGGGCCTGGATCCCGCCGGCATCGACGACGTCGTGATGGGCATCGTCGAACCCCACGGTGACCAGGGCGGCGTGTTGCCGCGCACGGCCGTGTTGGCCGCCGGTCTGCCCGAGTCGGTGGCCGGCAACCAGACCAACCGGTACTGCGGGTCGGGGCTCGAGGCCGCCAACCAGGCCGCCGCTCGGGTCAGGTCGGGCTGGGAGGACCTGATCGTGGCCGGAGGTGTCGAGTCCATGTCGCGCGTCCCGATGGGATCGGGCGGTGACCCGTCCGCGATGGACCCGGCCACGGCCGCCGCACTGGGCTTCGTCCCCCAGGGCATCGGCGCCGACCTCATCGCCACGGTCGAGGGCTTCAGTCGCACGGACGTCGACGAATTCGCGGTGATGTCGCAGGAGCGCGCTGCCAAGGCGTGGGCCGACGGACGCTTCGACAACTCGATCATCCCCGTCCGGGACGCCGCCGGCCAGGTGGTGCTGGACCGCGACGAGCACATGCGTCCGGGCACGACGGTCGATGACCTGGCA
>DATFMD010000304.1:0-15166 GCA_035267125.1 Nitriliruptoraceae bacterium
CAGCTTGTGCTCGTCGTTGTGCGCCTCGACGGCGGCGCGGACATCCTCCAGCCGCTTGTGAGGATCGTGCTGCTGGCGATAGCGCAGATCAGCCGCCAGCGGCAGCCGGATGACATGGACGTCACCGATGTAGCTGTCGAGGCGCACGGTCCCCCTGGTCATGCCGATCAGCGTCGTCTCCAGGCCTGTTCGCGCGACCGTGGCAGCGATCTTCTTCACGCGGGTGTCGGGCGTCACGTCGTTGGCGACGATCATCGCGATCCGCGGTCGGCGTGTGGCAGGCGGGGGCACGGGGATTCCTGTCCTTCGGGACGGTCGGAGGGCGAGGGGCGTCAGTCGTCGTTGGCGGCGGCGTTGCCCGTGGTCTGGGCACTGTCGGTGTAGGCGTCCACGATCTCGTCCGGATCGCCCATCGCGATGACGCGCCCCGCTTGCAGCCACATGGCCTGGTCGGCCATGGTGCGCAGGCTCGACAGGCCGTGACTGACCACGATGATGGTCCGACCCCTGCCCAGCAACTCCTCCATGCGTTCGTTCGCACGCTTCTTGAACGCAGCGTCGCCGGCTGACAACGCTTCGTCGATGAGCAGGATGTCGGGATCCATCGATGTGGACACCGAGAACGCCAATCGTCCCTTCATGCCCGACGAGTAGGTGCGCAGCGGCATGTCGATGAAGTCGCGCACGCCCGAGAAGTCGATGATGTCCTCCTCGCGGTCCTTGATCTCGTCACGGGTCAGTCCCGCGGTCAGGCCGCCCAGGGTGATGTTCTCGCGGCCCGTCAGTTTCATGTTGAAGCCCAGGCCCAGGGCCAGCAGGGTGGCGACGTGGCCGTCGGTCTCGACGCGACCGGCTTCAGGTGGCAGGATGCCGGCGATCCCGCGCAGCAGTGTGGACTTGCCGGCCCCGTTGGGACCGACGATGCCCAGGACCGAGCCGTGGGCCACGTCGAAGGAGACGCCGCGCACGGCATCCACGACGCGAACGTCATCGTTGCGGTCGTGCCTGGTCGCCCACGACGAGATGAGGCCACGGAGCGTCTTCTTCTTGTCCAGGACCGTGCGGTAGCGAATCCACAGGTCGCGGACCCGGATCGCGACATCCTCGTCCGGGATGGAGGTCGGATTCGCGCACTCGACGTGCACGCCGGGGGCAGGCGTCACGTCGGAGACAGGGGTGGAGATGGTGGATTCAGACACGGACGGCGAACTCTCGCTCACGGGACAGGAAGAAGTAGCCGCCGATCAGCGGCATCACCAGCGCCCACACGATCATCCCGAGCACGTCGAGCTGCGATGGGTTGACCCCCTCCAACGACTTGTGCCAGGTGTTGAGGAACGGCACCAGTGGGTTGAGGTAGGCGATGTAGGGGGCCCATGCGGCGGGCGCGCCCATGCGGTCGATCTGCGCGACGAGGTCGTCGTAGGTGAACAGCACGGGTGAGACGTACATCCAGATGCGCAGTGCGTAGGGGAGGAAGGACGATGTGTCGCGGAAGTAGACCGTCGAGACGCCAGACAGCATCGCCAGCCCGAACGACATCACCGTCAGGAGGACCACCATCGGTGGCAGCCACAGGAGCTGCAAGTGCAGGCTGCCACCCTCGATCAGGAAGATGACGAAGAAGACCACCAGCGTGTTGACGTAGTTGTAGCCGGCGGACAGCGTCGCCGACAGCGGCAGGATCGCCCGGGGGAACGCCGCGTTGAGCAACAGGCCGCCGCCACCGACGACCGATCCTGCACCGGCACCCATCGCGCTGCGCGGGTAGTAGTAGAGAAACAGTCCGCCGACCAGGTAACTCAGGAAGCCCGGCGGCTGGTTGCCCCCGGACAGGACCGAGACGATGAAGTAGTACACCATGGCGAGCAGCAGCGGGTTGAGGACCTGCCACAACTGGCCGAAGAAGGTGTCGTAGTTGGCGGCCTTGAGTTGCGTCTCGGCCATCGACAACACGAAGCGTCGCCGCCGCCAGACCTCGGCGATGTATGGGCCCACGGGAGGCAGCGTGCCATCGTGTGCGGTGTGCACGGTGACACGACGATCGCCACGACCGATCGTCGCGGTGGATGGCATGGCCGAACTCCTGGTTGTGTGGGCGCGGCGTTCGATGGCACGCACCGCACGAAGAAGGGTGGATCGCGCCTCGAGGGCGCGGCCGGCGGATTGGGGCAAGACTACCCGCGCACCCCACGCCAGTCGTGCATCGGCCCCTACTCCAGGCCCCTGTACAGCCGCTGAAGACGGGTCGTCTGGCGTTCCCACGACAACTCCGCGAGCAGGTCGTCGCTGGCCCGGCCGTGGTCCATCGACGCGGCCACGCCCACCTGCTGCGCGACCGTGGCGGGGTCAGCGGGGTCGAACACGGTTCCCAGGTCGTTGCCCAGGACCATCGCGGCCATCTCGGGCAGGTCGGACACGGCCACCGGGAGGCCAGCGAACACGTAGTCGAACAACTTGTTGGGCAGCGCCAGTTCGTGGTTCATGCAGGTGGGCTCCATCGGGTGGACGCCGACGTCGGCCGAGGCGATCCACGAAGGCAGCAGCGGCGCGGGAACTGGCGGCACGACGTGCAGCCGGTCGCGGATCCCCATCGAGTTGGCCTCTCGGACGACCTGCGCCACGTGGTCTGACGTGCCGGCGCCCACCAGTGCGAGGTGCCAGGGTTCGTGCTGCATGGCGGGGAGCAACCGATCCACGCCTCGACCCGGCTTGACGGTGCCGACGTACACGGCCAGTGGGACGTCACCGACATCCAGTTCGGCGCGCAGGTCGGGAGCCATCCCGGCCGGCAGGGCCGCCGGCGACGAGACGGTCTCGCGCGGCGGCGTGTTCAGGACCAGTGTGGGCGTCTCGGCCAGGCGGTAGCGACGTTGGAGTTCGGCGGCGATGCCGGGGGAGACGGTGATGACGGCGTCGGCGCGGGGGATCCAGTGTCGCTCGTGCACGGCCCACATGCGCCGCTCGCGGGGCAGCCACTTCGTCTGTTGCTCGACGTAGAGTTCGTGGCTGTCGTAGACGACGCGGGGCCGCCGCGGTGAGGGTGTGCGGGCGGCGATCCGAGCGGCGGCTGCCAGCGTCCCCAGGTCGTGGGCGTGGACGATGTCGGGTCGCGGGACGATGTCGAGGACGCGGCTCGCGATCGAGTGCCAGTAGTCCAGTTCCAACTGTCGGGTCCGGGCGATCCGCAGGCCCATGCCGCCGGCGGCTCGAACAGCATGGCCGGCAGCCATGGAGCCGGCATGCCCCCAGTTGGTCAGTCGTGCGCGCATCCCGGCGTTCCCGACTGCCTCCAGGGACCTCGTGGCCTGGTCGCGACGCGCCCGCGCTCGGTTGAGGGGTGCCACCACGGCCTGCTTGGCGATTCGCCGGTAGGGGAGCCGCACGATCGTGAATCCGTCACGGGGCTCGCGTTGGGGCACGCCGTCTGCCGCGACGGCGATCACGGTCACGTCGTGGCCGTCCGAGGCGAGTGAGGCGGCCTCCTTGTCGACCCGGGTGTCGTTGGTCATCGGGTTGATGACCAACATCGCGACCGTGCTCACGGTGCGATCCGTCGCAGCCCTCGCCGCGTGCGTCGTGCCAGTTCGTGCACTCGCGGGTGGCGACGCAGCACGTCGCCAAGCGAGGCGGAGGCGGTTGGGAACCTGCCCGGCCCGTCCACTCGATGGGGCGAGTCCAGGAGCGGATGGTCGGGGTCCGCCTGGGCGAGTGCCTCCTCGAGCGCCCCGAGTCGAGCCGCGAACCGTTCTACGGCCCACTCCGGCAGTTGCCGGCGGCGGGTGCCGAGACCGGCGACCAGTCCGTGCGGGGCTGCCAAGGCTTCCTCCAATTCCTGTTCGAGTGCCTCGACCTGGGCCGTCGTGGTCGAGCGTGGCCAGTCTGGGTGGACCCCGCTCGGCGGGCGTGGCGGCCCCTGGTAGACGTCGAGCAACTGGGCTCCGACGACCGACGGGGAGTGCCGCGTGCGGACCCACTCGATGCCCTCGGCCCGGAGGGCGTCGCGCCTTGATCGGTCGGCCGCGAGGTCCCTCAGCACCTGCTCGAGGGTCTCAACGGTTGCTTCGACGACCGGGACCCCCGGGTTGCGCTCCCGGTTCGCCTCGCGCACGTGGCCCACTGCGACGGCGCCTGCGGCCATGGCCTCCACGCTGACCAGGCCGTGGTCGCCGATCGTGAGGCTGTCGACCACCACGTCGGCCTCCTGCAGCGCCCGACGCATCTCGTCGCGGTCGAGGTCCTGGAGCACCGAGGGCGTGGCGAGGCCGGCCTCGCCGAGTCGCTGCAGCACCGGCACGATGACGTCGCTGGCCTTGGTCGCACGACTCGACGGGATGTGGGCGATGACGGGGATGGGCCGCTGCGCCCGGTCCGGTGGCTGCCATGTGGCCGTGTCGACGACGTGCGGCAACCAGGTGGCGTCCGGGACGTAGTCGAGCAGGCCGGGCGTGGAGACCAACATGCGGTCGCAGTAGCGACGGCAGATGGTGACGCGATTGCGCAGTCGGTCCTCGTCGACGCCGGTCGATGTCGACGAGAAGTAGGAGTGCGGTTCCAGTTCTCGGTGCACGGATGGCAGGCGCACGTCGGAGCCTCGGAAATGCATGACGACACGCTTGCCCAGCGACGCCAGCAGCGGCAGGTCGAGCAGTTCCGGGGTCGCTGGGTGCATGGCCGGCAGGAGCGACCGCGCGTACTGCAGGTGGAAGACGTCGAACCGATCGATCGCCTCGCGCAGGACCCCCCATCGCAGGGCCGGGTCGCTGAGCAGTCGGTCGGGGTCGATCACCCGGTCCGCGGGGAATCCGAATGCCGTCGGGCCGAACGACCACACCTCCGCCTCAATCCCCAGCGGTGCGACGGCGCGCGCATATTCGGTCGCCTGACCCGAGATGTTGCGTGGTGCCAGCAGCACGCGTGTGGGCACGAGATTCTCCTGCGATCGTGGCGACGACAGGTGCCGGGCATTCGTTCGTGCGACCGGCCGCCGGGTCCGGAGGGCGGGCACGGTGGTGCCCCGTCGGTCGGAACTGTAGCGCTGCCCGGGTGCGGCCCGGCAGGGTCTCGGAAGCCGCAGCGCGCGATGCCCGGGGCTGGCGCAGTGCTGGCCGAACGACCCCGGCCGAACGGCCGGGGTCGTTCGGCGGTGGCCGGTCCTACCATCCCACTCGCGCCGCAGGGGGGCGGTGCGAAGTTGCCGCGACGACCCTGGCGGCGCCCAGTGCACGGCCGACACCCGTCAGGGTGGCGGCCGGTCGAATGCCCCCGACTCGTGCAAGGACCCTCCCGATGCGACACCTGGTTCATGGTGTGCTGGCACTCGTGACGGCGGTGGCGGCCACCGTCGTGGCAACGCCGGCGCTGGCCGACCCCGCCATCTTCTTCCCGGTCGAGAAGGACCCCAGCCTGTCGTACACCGACACCTTCGGTGCGTGTCGGGCCGGCTGCACCCGCTCGCACCTGGGTGTCGACATGATGGCCGACCAGATGACGCGGGTCTTCGCGACCGTCGACGGAACCATCAGTTCGGCCCACACCGATCCTGACTCGTACGGGCTGCGCCTGGACGGTGACGACGGACGCACCTACTTCTACCTCCACCTCAACGATGACACCCCGGGCCGCCCAGCCGGCTGTGACCATGCGGGCGGACTCGACAACGCGTTCTCGCCACGTCTGGCCGCTGCCGCGGCCGCCGGCGACCTCGTCGGCCTGCGCGTCGAACGCGCAGAGCTGCTCGGCTACATCGGGTCGTCGGGCAACGCCGGGTGCGGCGTCGATCACCTGCACCTGGAGGTGTGGCCGGGCCACGGGTGGGGGGCACAGGACAATGCGCTGAACCCCTATCCGATCGTGGCCGAGGCCGACGTCGAGGGCAACCGCGTCGAGGACGGCGAGGACGGTCCCGGCGGACCGCTGCCGCCCCCGCCCCCTCCCACGCCGTCGCACGAGTGGCTGACCGGGGACTGGGACGGGGATGGCGTGGACACCCTGGCGCGGTTCACCGACGGCATGTGGGAGTTCTGGGACACATGGAGGTCGGGCGGGCCGGACTGGACGCTGGCGTACGGACAGGCCGGTGACAAGCCGGTGACGGGTGACTGGGACGGTGACGGGGTGGACACCGTCGGCGTGGTGCGTGGGAACCTGTGGATCCTGCGGTCGGAGTATCGGCGTGGTGCCGACGACGTCGTGATGGCCTATGGCGAGGCGAGCGACAAGCCGGTGACGGGTGACTGGGATCGTGACGGCGTGGACACCCTGGGTGTGGTGCGTGGGAACCTGTGGATCCTGCGGTCGGAGTATCGCCGTGGTGCCGACGACGTCGTGATGGCCTATGGCGAGACCACCGACCTGCCGATCACCGGGGACTGGAACGGCGACGACCGCGACACCCTGGGCGTTCGTCGCGCACCGCTGGTCATCTTCCGCAGCGCCTACCAACGCGGGTCAGACTTCGTGTACGAGATCGAATGAGCCCCGTTGCTGACTGTTCTGCAGGGAAACGCGATCGTCGCAGACGCCGAGCCCAGCCGTCGTGCCGGGTGGAATTGCATTCCGACGTGCGGACCCTAGGATGTCGGCCTGTTGCCAATGGGGACACTGTGGCGTGAGTACCGAACTGTGGGTTCGGTTTTCACCTGCTGCCTCGTCGGCGCGAAGTCGAGCACGAAACCGGACCACGCATCGTCCCACCACGAATGAGCCTGGGAGATCCATGAAGTCTCGAGCAGGGTTGCTCGCCGCCGTGGTTGCCGGCCTGGCCGCGTGTGCTGCACCGCCCGGCATGGGCGCGACGGCCAGCGATCACGCGTTCGCCGCCGGCTCCCAGACCGCCGCGACGGCGGGCCCGGCTGCATCGGACGGCGTGCCGGCCCCCTCGCCTTCGATCGCCACGCCCTCAGCCGCATCGCCTTCTGCCGCGACGACGCCGGCCACCGCGCCGACCGTGTCGAATGGCTCGCCAGTCCCGTCGGGGGGCGCCACAGCCCCTGTGGAGGGCCAGGAGGCAGGTTCAGCCGCGGTCGGTGAGCGGCCGCCGCTGCCGACGCTTCCCGAGACGGCCGTGGGCAGTGGGGTCACGGACTCGGGCGCGGCGACGGAACTGGCACGGGCACTTGCCGGCGAGACGGCGTCGGACTGGCGCGTGCTGGCGGGCTTCGTCGGGTCGCAGTGGGACGACGAACTCACCGGAACCATCGACGTGCTCGTCGACACGATCACGGTTCAAGACGGCGTCGCGATGGGCTTGGTGCGCAATGGCAGCACGACCAACGCAGGTCCGATCCTGGTCACCGCCGGCGACGTCCAGGCCGAGGCCATGGTGCCGGTCGTGCGCCCCGGCGAGCCGGTGCCGTTCCGACTGCCGCTCGGCGGGATCGATCCAGCGGCGTTGTCGTGGAGCGCCGTCGCGCCCCAGGCCGGTGAGGTGGCTCGTGGCCTCCAGTTGACATCGTGGTGGCAGCGTGGCGTGACCGACCCCGGACCTGCCGACACGTACCTGTGGACGGAACCCGAACAGGGGCCACAGCCGATCGTGGTGTTCGGAACCGCCACCGCGGTGGACGGCGCCGTGGCCGATGTCGGCGTTGCCAGCGCCTGGCTCGATGCCGACGGCCATGTCATCGGCGTGGCGGACGGCATCGTCGGCCAGGCCACCCTTCGGACCGGAGCTGCCGCAGACTTCGTCGTCGCGACGACGGGGCCCGACGCCCTCGACGACGCCCAACTCATGCTGTGGGGGTGGGGTGCATGAGTCGGTCCACGATGTCCACGCCGCGCACGTCGTCCGGCCACAGTTCTGTGACGCGCGTGCGTGCCAGCCTGGTCGGCATGGTCGTGCTGGCCATCGCCTTGGCGGCACAGGTCGTGGTGGCGGGGCCGGCGAAGGCCGACCAGACCTTTGGTGACAACCCCCTGCAGCGAGTTCTGGAGGCGGCTGACCGCCACGGCGACGACTGCGCCGACACGTCTCGTCGACTGTCACGGGACCAGTTGGCGGCGTTGGTCATCGCGCCGACGTTCCCCGAGACCGGCACCTCCACCACCCAGGCGCCGTCCCCGATGACCCTGGGGCGCTATGACACGCAAGCGCAGCTGCACTCCTATGGCGACTCCGCGACCTACCCCTCCGCATTCTGGACTGCCGGGATCGGGTCGTGGCAGTGGGACGACGCCTCCCTGTTCGGGTTCTCGGCCAGCGAACGCATCGACCAGGCGTTCATCGTCGACCGCACCACGGACTTCATCGCACAGCGCTGGTGCGACGGTCGCGGGTTCGATTCGGTGTGGTCACCCTGGTACGGCTGCCGACTGGACCGCTGCAAGGCGATCCACGACGCCATCTACCAGGACGGCACGCTCGTCAACGTCGCGCTGGACCCCACGGTCGGGCGACTTGGCGGCATGGAGGAACGAACCTGCACGACCGGGGGCGCATCCTTCACGTGCTGGTTCGTCAACCCGAGTCGCGCGCAGGGATTCGCCGGGTTCGCGGTTCCCGCGTTCGGGCCCGCACCGCTGCCGTCGCCGTTCTACTCCTTCGAGGCGGCGGGTCACGAGCAACGTCATTTCCTCCGCGCCCACACCGGGTATGACCGGGACATCCGTGCCTCCCTGCGGCTCGGCCTGAACTCGCGATCACCGGGCGCGCTCGCGTGGTCCACCGGCTCGGCCCTGTGCGACCTGACCGCCGGCATCGGCGACTGCGGCGGCGACCCGCCACCCCCGCCACCCCCACCACCTCCGCCGGGCCCGACGCCCGTGCCCGACGACGTGCCTGCCGACGCGATCGCGGTGACCGCCGACTGGAACGGCGACGGCGTCGACACGCCGGGCTGGTTCCACGACGGCAAGTGGTGGATGACCGATCTCGAGGGTTCCTACTCGACGTTGGCCTACGGACAGGCGGGCGACAAGCCGGTGACCGGCGACTGGGACGGTGACGGGGTCGACACCGTCGGTGTCGTCCGGGGGAACCTGTTCATCCTGCGGTCGGACTATCGGCGCGGTGCGCAGGACGTGGTGATGGCGTACGGGCAGGCGTCGGACACTCCGGTGACGGGGGACTGGGACGGTGACGGGGTGGACACGTTGGGGGTGGTGCGCGGGAATCTGTTCATCCTGCGCAGCGTGTACAAGCGGGGCGCGGACGACGTGGTGATGGCCTACGGGCAGGCGTCGGACACTCCGGTGACGGGGGACTGGGACGGTGACGGGGTGGACACGTTGGGGGTGGTGCGCGGGAACCTGTTCATCCTGCGCAGCGAGTACAAGCGGGGCGCGGACGACGTGGTGATGGCCTACGGGCAGGCGTCGGACACCCCGGTGGTCGGCAACTGGAACGGCGACCATCGCGACACCCTCGGTGTGGTCCGTGATCGCCTGTGGATTCTGCGGAGCACGTACGTGTCCGGCGCCTCGGACCTCGTCTTAATGTTCTGAGTCTCGCTCCTGAGGCCCCCCGATCCAGGAAGACCCGTGCACAACTCCAGGCTTGTCCCCGTCCTGGCGGCACTATCCGCCCTGTTCGTCTCGACCCCGGCCGTGGCGGTCGTGGGACCTCCGCCAGCGGACAGTGGTGCGGTGCGGGCCGTCGAGGACGCCTCGGCACCACCCGCGGTGGAGGATGAGCCAGAGCCTGGTTGGGACACTGATTCGTCGCCCGGCGTGACCCCTGTGGCTTCACCCAGCGCCGAACCCACGCCCGCTCCCGACTCGGTGGTTGGTGCAGGCGAAGCACAGGCCCCGACCGTCGCCGCATCCAGTGGGGCGTCGGACCACGAAACGCCGGACGGCGAAGTGACCCACGGCGACGACCACGCCCATCCCTCCGAGGCGGACGAACCGCACGGCGATCCGGGGGCGCCGACCCCCGACGAAGATTGGCTGGTGGCTGCCCCACAGCCGGCCAACGACGTCGTGATGGTGGGCGCCGACTGGGGTGGGAGCGAGGGCGTCCAGGTACAGGTCCGCTCGTCACACGAGGGCACATGGTCAGCATGGCATGCGCTCGAGCACAACCCCACCGAGGGGCCCGATGGAAACGGGGACGGCGTCCTCGGCACGGCCACCGCGCCGGTCTGGCTGGGTCGGTCCGACCTGCTGCAGGTCCGGACCATGGGCGCTGACCCCGAGGACGTCGAGATCATCGCCGTCGGAATGTCGGGCTCGCTCGATTCCACCCGACCCGAGCCAACGGTCGCTGCAGGCACGGCCAAGGCACTGCCGGCCATCCATGATTCCCCGGCCGG
Source organism: Nitriliruptoraceae bacterium (assembly GCA_035267125.1). Taxonomy (GTDB): domain Bacteria; phylum Actinomycetota; class Nitriliruptoria; order Nitriliruptorales; family Nitriliruptoraceae; genus Salsipaludibacter. The sequence continues at coordinate 10,254 of DATFMD010000304.1, forward strand.
GGCGCCGGCGCCGGCACCAGCCCCGGGAGCTGGTCCGAGTCCCTCGGCAGCGTCGGCGACTACGGTGACATCGGCCATACCCGACCAACCCACGATCGTCAGCCGCTCCGGGTGGGGCGCCGACGAGTCGTTGCGGCACCCCGAGACACCCGTGTTGATGGATGAGGTCCGCTTCGCCGTCGTGCACCACACCGCCGGTGGAAACGACTACACGCCGGCCCAGTCCGACGACATCGTGCGGTCGATCTACGCCTACCACACGCAGGGTCGTGGCTGGTGGGACATCGGCTACAACTTCCTGATCGACAAGTACGGCCAGGTGTTCGAGGGCCGCTTCGGTGGCGTCGAGAGCGCGATCCAGGGGTCCCACGCGGGCGGCTTCAACCAGGGAGCCGTCGGTGTGGCCCTGATGGGAGACCACGACAAGGTGCCGCAGAGTTCCGTGGCCACCGCGGCGCTCATCGACGTGTTGGCATGGAAGTTCGCACTCCACGGCGTCAACCCCCACTCGACGACCACCGAGGTGGCCGATTCCAGCGCCAACTTCTGGCCCGTGGGAAGCGAGGTCGAACTCGACACGATCATCGGGCACGGCGACACCAAGGCGACCGGGTGCCCCGGTGCCCACCTGCACGCGATCGTGTCCTCGGGCGTGCTCGCCGATGCCGTCGCCGAGGCCATGCCGTCCGGCACCGCCCGCGTGCGTCCACCTGCCGGGGCGGTGGCCGTGACCGGCGACTGGGACGGTGACGGTGTGGACACGCCGGGCTGGTTCATGGATGGACAGTGGGGCCTGCACGCCGGCTACGAGCCGGACTCCACGACGCGAACACTGGCGTATGGTCAACGAGGTGACCGGCCGGTCGTGGGTGACTGGGACGGTGACGGTCTCGACACTGTTGGCGTCGTGCGTGGCAATCTCTGGATCCTGCGCAACACGTACGTGCGTGGTGCCAACGACGTGGTGATGGCGTACGGGCAGGCGTCGGACATGCCGGTCACGGGGGACTGGGACGGTGACGGTGTCGACACTTTGGGGGTCGTGCGTGGCAACCTGTGGATCCTGCGCTCGGAGTATCGCCGGGGCGCCGACGACGTCGTCATGGCCTACGGCGCCTCGTCGGACACGAAGTTGACGGGTGATTGGAACGGGAATGGCACGGACACGCTGGGCGTGCGTCGCGGCTCGACGTGGATCTTGCGCCTCGTGTACCGCTCGGGTGGCGATCGCAGGTACGTCTACTGACGGCTGCCAGGAGTTGTCGGCCCGCCGGTTGGCCGCCCGGCCGGCTGGGCGAGGTGCCGGGATTGCGTTGCCTGCCGCGCGCGCGATCACCGCCCCGACCTTGCGGCGACGAGTCGTCGCGGTGGTGTTGGCGGCGGTGCTGGCGGCGGCCGGTGTCGTCGCCACTCCCGTGGCGGCCCATGCCGACGAGGTGGTGACCTACGACGTGTCCGTACGTGGCGGCGTCGCCACCGACGTCGATCACTTCCGGCGGGTCGTGGCGACTGCGTTGGCGGACAACCGTGGCTGGAACCTGGGCGGATCCGTGCAGTTCCGCGAGGTTTCCAGCGGGGGGCGGATGCACGTGGTGTTGGCATCGCCGGCAGCCGTTGCAGCAGTGGGATGCCAGCCTGCATGGAGTTGCCGGACTGGTGACCTCGTCATGATCAACGACCACAACTTCAGCGGCGCGACGTCGGCATGGACATTGTCGCTGCGCGAGTACCAGACCTATGTCGTCCTCCACGAGGTCGGGCACTGGCTGGGGCACGGTCACGTGTTCTGCCCCGCAGGTGGTGGCACCGCGCCCACGATGCAGCAGCAGTCGATCTCGCGCCAGGGCTGCGTGAACCACGTGTGGCCGTTGGCATCCGAACTGGCGACGGTCTCGTCCCGCCGAGGCCAGCCGATCCGTCACCAGATGACGGGGTCGCCCGGGCTGGACGGGTGGTTGCTCGTCACCGGCGACTTCGACGGGGACGGCGTCGACACGGCGGCCCGGTTCCGGGACGGCCAGTGGGAGTTCCGTGCGGCGGACGGGGGGACCACCACGCTTGGCTACGGGCAATCGGGCGACCACCCCGTCGTGGGTGACTGGGACGGCGACGGCGTCGACACCGTCGGCGTGGTGCGAGGCAACGTCTGGATCCTTCGCAACGAGTACCGCAGGGGGGCGCAGGACATCGTGCTGCCCTACGGTCGAGCGAGCGACCGGCCCGTCACCGGTGACTGGGATGGTGACGGGCGTGACACGATCGGGGTCGTCCGGGACAACGTGTGGATCCTGCGCTCGGAGTACAGGCGCGGCGCCGACGACGTCGTGATGGCCTACGGCCGTGCAAGCGATCTCCCGGTGACCGGTGATTGGGACGGCGACGGGGTGGACACGCTCGGAGTGGTGCGCGACGGATTGTTCGTCCTCCGCAGCCGGTATGTCCGAGGCGCCGACGACGTCGTCATGGCCTACGGCGACCAGGTCGACGTCCCGGTGGTGGGGGACTGGAACGGCGACGACCGCACCACTCTCGGCGTGGTCCGCGACCACCGATGGATCCTGCGCAGTCGCTACGTGTCGGGCGCTCGGGACCTCGTCTTCGACTGGTGATCGTGCCGCTCAGTTTGATGCAACGAGGTCCGCGACGGCCCTGCCAAGGGCCCGGAACGGCGAGGCGGCCTCCGTGCTGCGCCGCCAGGTCGCCGCCGCCGCCGTGTGTCGATCCAGGCTGGCAGGCTCCTGCCCCCACTCGCGGAGTCGGCGCGCCGCCTCGTCCGCGTCGGCCACGATGACGCCGACGTCCTGCCCGGTCACGAACTGCCGCATCCGGGGCAGGTCGGTGGCCAGCACCGGCAGCCCCACCATGGCGTACTCATAGAGCTTCGTGGGCATCGCGGCGCGATAGGCGGGCGTGGGCGCCAACAGCGCAAGCCCCAGCCAGGCACCACGTGCCACCTCCCAGGCACGGCCGGGTGCGAGACGGCCGTGCCACGTCACACGGTCCTCGATGCCCAGGTCCGCCATCTGGCCATGCAGGTGGGACTCGTCCCGATCGCCGAGGCTGCCCACCAGGTCCAGGTGCCATTGGGGAGCGTTCGCGAGGACGTCGAGCATCATGTCCAGGCCGCGACTGGCAGACAGTGAGCCGATGTAGACGGCGCGCGGTTCGGGGCCACGTGGTGCCGGCCGGGGCATGCTCTCGGGCGGCGGGATGTTGCGCACGACCAGTCGACGCTTGGCCCGGGTGGGCGGCACGTGATCGTCGGCGACGACCGTCAGGTCCGCGTGGCGGGCCACCCACGTTGCACCCGCGACCGCCGCGCGGGCCACGTTGGTGCGCAGGTTGCGGGCCCACCGGCGATCGCTGATGACCGCGCGGTAGTCCTCGTGCACGTCGACGACGAGGTGCTGGCGACGCCACCGGGTCACGATCCAGGCCGCGATGGCCATGGCCGGGTCCAGCGTCATGACGGCGGTCGCGTCCGTCCGCCATGCCAGGCGCAACGCGAGCGGGATCCGGCGGGTCGGGTCCGAGCGTGTCGGCATGGTTGCAAGAGCGGTGGTCGGAAGGTCGCGCGGGTCACCGATGCCGGCTGCCCCGGTCGTGAGACCGGCTGCGTCCAATGCTTCTATGACCCGGTGGAACCGGGCGTCGCGGGTGTCCTCGGCAACGCTGAGCACGGCCACGTCCACGTGTCGGCGCACGGTGCGATCGGTGTCGGCGCTCACGGGCCTGACGCCAGGACCTCGGCGACACGGTCGGCGGCATCGCCGCGGCCGTAGGGCGCGTCGTCGGTGGGCGGGGGCGGTCGGCGCAGGACGATCGCGGGAAGGTCGACGAGTTCCGCGGTGGTCCGGACCAGGACGTTCCACCCCAGGTCCACGGTCTCGGTCCACTCGGTCTCGGTACGAACGGTCGTACACGGTGTGCCGAGCACGAACGCCTCCTTCTGGAGACCCCCCGAGTCGGTCACCACGGCGCGTGCGCCGGTCACGGCTGCGACCATGGCCCGGTACGGCAGGGGGTCGACGACGTGCAGGCTGTCGCGCTCGAGGGCCAGGCCGTGCTCGGCGGCCCGTGCTCGAAGGCGGGGATGGGCCGGCAGCACGACCGGCACGGGCATCGCCTGCAGGGCCGCCAGGGTCGCCGCCAGGCGCTCGGGCTCGTCGGTGGTCTCGGCGCGGTGGATGGTGGCCAGCACGTAGCCGTCGACGCCATCGACGCCGTCGGGCAGCGCGGGGGCGTCGGGGTCGAGTGCCCGTTGGACCAGCAGCGCGATGTCGACCATGACGTCGCCGACGTGGACGGTGCGTTCAGCAAGTCCTTCGTGACCCAGGTTCTCGACTGCAACATCCGACGGCGCCAGCAACAGGTCACTGGCATGGTCGGTGAGTACGCGGTTGTGCTCTTCGGGCATGCGGCGGTTGAACGACCGCAGCCCGGCCTCGAGGTGGGCGGTGGGCAGGTGGATCTTGACTGCCGCCAGTGCGGCCGCGATCGTCGAGTTCGTGTCGCCGTACGTCAGCACCCAGTCCGGAGACAATCGCTGGAAGTGGTCCTCGAGCCCGGGCAGCATCGCCCCCGTCTGCACGGCGTGCGATCCAGACCCGACGTCGAGGTTGACGTCGGCCACGGGGATGGCCAGTTCGTCGAAGAACACGTCGGACATGTTCGTGTCGTAGTGCTGGCCCGTGTGGATGATGCTGTGGGTGATGCCGGCACGGTCGAGGGCAGCGGCCACGGCCGCAAGCTTGATGAACTGGGGGCGTGCTCCAACGACACTCGTCACGTGCACGGGGACTCCTGGAATCTGCGTGGAAGGCCATCCGTTTGGCCATGGTGGCCTCGGAAGGCCGAATCGTCCGGCGGTAGGCTGCAGCCATCGTCTCCGACCGCAGTCGCCGGTCGTCCCG
>DATFMD010000305.1:0-5749 GCA_035267125.1 Nitriliruptoraceae bacterium
ACCCGTCCCCAGGCCGTCGACCAGGGCAGCAAGGCGGGCGCGGACATGCGCACGCGACGACAGCCCTGCACTGCCCATGACATCCTCCCCGACCGGTGCCCCCGGCAATCATGCCTGCTCGACCCCCACATGTCACGAGCCGCCCCATGGCGCTCGGTCGCACGGTGTCGTTTGGCGGTGTCGACCACCCCGCCTGTACGGTCACTGGCCGTTGGGGCAGGTGCCGCGGTCGCTGCTAGCATCGTGCCCCGCGGGTCGCGTGTCAGCACCGCAGGGTTGGGCAGGCACCGACCCCGCGTGCCACCACCGACCCATCGTGGTGCGCCACGACCGACGCAACCCGGCACCGTGAAGGACCCTCGAGGTTCGGAGCCACGGGAACTGGCACCCACGTGACCGCAGCAGCACGACCCGCAGATGCACGACCGCAGACGCAACGGCCGACGGACGAGGAGTGGCGGTGAGCTACGACGCCCAGTGGGGCATGTTCGCGATCCTGGTGCTGTTCGGGATCGCGCTGTACGCCATCATCATGCTGGCCAACCGTGTGCTGCGCGTCAGCGCCCCCCACCCCGCCAAGCTCACCACCTACGAGTGTGGTGTGGATGCCGAAGGCGTGGGCTGGTCGCAGATGAACATCCGCTACTACGTCTTCGCGTTCCTGTTCGTCATCTTCGACGTCGAGGCGATCTTCCTGTTCCCGTGGGCCACGATCCTGGGCAGCCTCGACCCCAACGGGGCACTGACCCCGACGTTCGTGCTGATCGAGATGTTCATCTTCATCGGCGTGCTCGCCCTCGGCCTCATCTATGCATGGCGGAAGAAGGTTCTCGTATGGGAGTGATGGAATCCGTCGAGCTCCCGAAGCCGCTCAAGTTCGTGTTCAACTGGGGACGCAAGTACTCCCTGTGGGCGTTCAACTTCGGGCTGGCCTGCTGCGCGATCGAGTTCATCGCGGCGTCCACGTCGCGCCACGACTTCATCCGCCTGGGCGTCATCCCGTTCGCACACGGGCCTCGCCAGGCTGACCTGTTGATGGTCTCGGGGACGCTGACCGACAAGATGGCGCCGGCCATCAAGCGGCTCTACGACGAGATGCCCGAGCCCAAGTACGTGATCTCGTTCGGGTCGTGTGCCAACTGTGGCGGCCCGTACTGGGACAGCTACTCGGTCACCAAGGGCGTCGACCAGATCATCCCCGTCGACGTCTACGTGCCGGGGTGCCCGCCGCGGCCGGAGGCACTGCTGGACGGCATCATCGCCCTGCAGGACCGCATCCAGAACGAGTCCCTCAAGGACCGCATGGCCGTGCGCAAGCCGCTGGTGATCCGCACGGACGGGACGATGGCCGAACTCGAGGAGGGCCAGGACCCCGCCGAGGTCGCAGCCGGTGGCCTGGATGGCGATGTCGACACTGATGCCATCTCCGCCGGAGCCACGTCATGACGTGGCCCGTCCTGACTCGTGCCAGCGAAGCGCTGACCGACGACGAGACCGTTGCGCTGCTGCGCGACCGCATGGGCGACGGCATCGTCGACGTCGTGACCGAGTTCGGTGACCTCACCCTGGTCGTCACACCCGCCGCGTGGCACGACACCGTGCTGGCCTGTCGCGACGAGCCACTGCTGACCTTCGACATGTTCGACTGCCTGTTCGGCGTCGACGCCGGCGAGGCTGGAATGGACGTCGTCGTCGTGCTGTACTCCACCTCCAAGGGGCGGCGCGTCATGTTGCGCACCACCTGCGAGGGTGGCCGCGACGCTCCTCGGCTCGCGACCGTCACCGACGTCTATCCGGGTGCCAACTGGATGGAACGCGAAGCCTTCGACATGTTCGGCATCGAGTTCGACGACCATCCGGGCCTGTTGCCGCGGATCCTGTGTGTCGAGAACTTCGAGGGCTGGCCACTGCGCAAGGACTTCGCCCTGGCCTCCCGGGTCGCAAAGCCGTGGCCGGGAGTGAGCGAACCGGTCGAGAAGGACGAGGACGGCAACATCATCTTCCGCGAGCCGGCCATCGGGGAGGCAGCGGGCCCGTCGGGCCTCGACGAGGTCATCGCCAAACAGGCCCGCGAGGCCAACGCGGATCCGGCTGCCCTGGAGGCCGGGGAGGACGGGGGCGGCCAGGCGGACGCCGAACCGACGCGCGAAGAGGTCGAACTCGACCAGGACGTCTACGACGAACTGATCGCGGCCGGCAAGTCCGAACGCATCGCCCGGTCCAAGGCCAAGGCGGCCTTCATCAAGGCCCAACGCAAGGCCGAGCGCGAGGCTGCCGCCGCCCAGGACTCCGACACGACGTCGGACGCCGACGACGCGACCTCGGGTGCCGAGGACTCCACGTCGGACGCCGCCGACCAGCCTGCGGAGGACCCGGCCGCCGCCGCCGACGCGAAGGCCGCTGCCGAGGAGACCCGCACCCGGCAGGCCGAGGCGCGGGCAGCCCGGGCGGCCGAGACTGCCGAGACTGACGGCGATGGCCAGTCCGGTGACGACACGCCGGGCATTCCCGAGGGCAACCCCGTCGAGCCCCCGGCCCGCGACGGTGCAGACGACGAGTCGGAGGAGTCGACATGACCGACCTCGCATCGTCAGAGAAGGTCGTGCCGGGCAACGCCCCCGCCGAGGACGTCGTGTTCGAGGTCATGGGCGATGCCGACTTCGACACCGCCGAGATGTCGCTGTCGATCGGCCCGGCCCATCCCGCCACGCACGGCGTGTTGCGCGTGGTGCTGGACATGGACGGCGAACGCATCCGCCACGCTCGTCCGGTGATCGGCTACATGCACCGCGGGTTCGAGAAGTTGGCCGAGTACCGCGACTTCGCCCAGATCATGGCGCTGACCAACCGCCACGACTGGCTGTCGGGCTTCGGCAACGAACTCGGCGTGGCACTGGCCGCCGAGAAGATGATGGAGATGGAGGTCCCGGAGCGCGCGCAGTGGATCCGCATGCTGATCGCCGAGTGGAACCGCATCCTCAACCACCTCATGTTCGTCGGGTCCTACGCGCTGGAACTCGGTGGCATCACGCCGATGTTCTATGCCTTCCGTGAGCGCGAGGACATCCAGTTCCTGTTGGAGTCCGCCACCGGCGGTCGCCTCCACTTCACCTACAACCAGCCCGGCGGCGTCAAGATCGACCTGCCGCACGGCTTCATGAAGGAATCGGTGGAGTTGTCGGCGACCGTGCGCAAGCGCCTGCCCGACTACGTCGACCTGGTGCTGGGCAACGAGATCTTCCAGGGCCGCACCAAGGGCATCGGCGCACTCCCGCCCGAGGTCGCGCTCGCCTACGGCGTGTCCGGCCCGACCCTGCAGGCCACCGGTGTCCCCGAGGACTCGCGTGTCACCGAGCCCTACCTCAAGTACGGCGAGATCGACGTGCGCGTGCCGACCGGGGACAACGGGGACAGCTTCGATCGCTTCGCCGTCCTGCTCGGCCGCATCGAGGCGTCGCTTGACATCATCGACCAGGTCCACGACCACATGCCCGCGGGCCCGGTCAACTCCAAGCTGCCCAAGATCGTCAAGGCCCCCGAGGGATTTGCCTACGTCCGCACCGAGAACCCGCTCGGACAACTCGGCTACTGGCTGGAGTCCGACGGCTCCAAGAACCCGTGGCGCTTCAAGATGCGCACGCCGTCGTTCTCCAACGTCCAGACCCTGCCCTGGCTGCTGCGTGGCCAACTGATGCCCGATGCCGTGGCCATCCTCGGCTCGGTGTTCTTCGTCGTGGGAGACGTTGATCGATGACCACCATCCTCACCCTCCCCCTGGCCCAGCAGGCGTCCGTGCTCGACGTCGGCAACTTCGCGTTGTCGGCCGTGTTCAAGATCGGCGTCGTGCTGGTCATGTTCATGGTGATCTCGCTGGTCGGTGGCTACCTCGAGCACAAGGCCATGGGGCACATGCAGGCGCGCACCGGACCGATGGAGGCGGGCCCGCACGGCACGTTGCAGTTGGTCGCTGACGGGATCAAGTTCGTCCAGAAGGAGGACGTGATCCCGCGCAACGCCGACAAGTGGGTGTTCGCGGCCGCTCCCGGCGTGGCGCTGGTGCCGGCGATGCTCGGCTTCTACGTCCTGCCGTTGGGTCCGGGCGTGTGGGCAGCAGACCTGGAACTGGGACTGTTCTACGCGCTCGCGATCGGCTCCATCGGCGTGCTGGGCATCCTGATGGGCGGCTGGGCCTCGGCCAACAAGTTCTCGCTGATCGGCGGGCTGCGTGCCGCCGCGCAGTTGATCGCCTACGAGTTGCCCCTGATCCTGGCCGCAGCCGCCGTCGGCATCCAGGCCGGCTCGCTGTCGCTGGTCGACATCGTCGACGCGCAGATGACCATGCAGGTGTTCGGCACCCCGATCACCATGTGGTTCATCATCCCGCAGCTGCTGGGATTCGTGATCTTCTTCATCGCCGCGATGGCCGAGCTGTCCCGCCCACCGTTCGACATGCCGATCGCGGACTCCGAGCTCGTGTTCGGCTACATGACCGAGTACACGGGCATCAAGTTCGCGATGTACCTGCTGACCGAGTATGGCGGCATGGTGTTCATGTCCGGCCTGATGGTGGTCCTGTACCTGGGCGGCTGGCAGATCCTGCCAGGTGTCGACATGCCCGAGGGAACGTGGGGGGCACTGCTGGGCGTGGGGGTGACCCTGGGCAAGATCATGCTGTTGATCTTCGTCATCGTCTGGGCCCGCGTGGCCTACCCGCGGCTGCGCGAGGACCAACTCCAGAAGATCTCCTGGTTGATCCTGATCCCGCTGTCGTTGCTCAACATCGTCATCGTTGCCCTCGGGAAGGTGCTGCTGTGAGTCCCGTGACGACGCCGAAGTCGGCACCGTTCGGTGTCGGGTTGCTCAAGGGTGCGGCGGTGACCCTCAAGCACCTGTTCCGTCCCGCCGTGACCCAGCAGTACCCGCACGAGCGCCCGGACCTCGCACCTCGCACCCGCGGCGTCATCGCGCTGATGGACGAGAACTGCACCGTGTGCATGCTGTGCTCGCGCGCGTGCCCCGACTGGTGCATCTACATCGACTCGCACAAGGAGACGGTGCCACCTGCCAAGGAGGGTGGCCGCGCCCGCACGCGCAACGTGCTGGACCGGTTCGCCATCGACTTCGCGCTGTGCATGTACTGCGGCATCTGCGTGGACGTGTGCCCCTTCGACGCGCTGTGGTGGAGCCCGGAGTTCGAGTACGCCGAGTACGACATCGACGGCCTGCTCCACGAGATGGACCGCCTGCGTGAGTGGATGGACACCGTGCCACCGCCCCCGCCGCTGGATTCGGGCGCCGACGCCCCGGCCGAGGTCGCCGACGCCATCGCGGCGAAGCAGAAGGAACTCGATGCTGCCCGCGATGCCGCGGACGCGGCCGCGTCCGAAGCGGAGGCGAAGACGGACGAGGGCGGGGACAGTTCGAAGCCCGCTGCCAAGTCCGCTGGTTCCGGCAAGCCCAACGTCGCCGACGTCCACGTCGAGGGTGCGGGTGAGCAGTTGGACCAGGAGGTCTACGACTCGCTGATCGCCGAGGGCAAGTCCGAGCGCATGGCCCGGGCCAAGGCCAAGGCCGCCTGGGTCCGCGCCCAGAAGCAGAAGCAACTCGACGAGGACTCGGACGGGGGTGACGCCTGATGGCCGTTGGTCTGATCGAGTTGCTCGTGATCGGTCTGGTCGCACTCACCGCCCTGGTCATCGGCATCGTCACGATGCGGCAGCGCGGTCGCGGCGGGAGGCGCAAGTGAACG
>DATFMD010000306.1:0-3462 GCA_035267125.1 Nitriliruptoraceae bacterium
CTCCGCATGGAGTTCGCCTACGACGGCGGCGGACTGGCCAAGGGCGGCGACGTCACGCTCTACCACGACGGGAACCCAGTGGGCACCGGTCGTGTCGACATGACCCAACCGATGGTCTTCTCGGCCGAGGAAACCACCGACATCGGCTACGAGTCGGGCACGACGGTCAGCAGCGACTACGACACGGCCACGAGTCGATTCAGTGGCCGCATCCACTGGGTGCAGCTCGACCTCGGTGACGATGACCACGATCACCACATCGACCCCGAGGAGCGGTTGCGAGTGGCCATTTCGCGCCAGTAGCAGCCGGCGCAACTCTGCACGTACCCGGCCGACGCCACCCCGGCGATGGCCGGGTACGTGGTGCGCGACCCCGCGATCAACGGGCGCCATGCCTCGGCGGGCGACCTGACTCCCTATCCTCTGCTGGCAACGCTCGGGTGGCGACCCTGCCCGGCACGAGACTCGCATGCCAGAGGATGACCGTGAGTGAGGCACGAGGCCGGGGGGCCCTGGCGCCGTCGCGCCCTGCACCCCCTGACAGGCCGACCCTGCCGGTCCTGACATCGAAGTTGCACCCACCGATGTCCCGGCCGGGAGAGGTCGAGCGACGCGCGGTGCTCGATTACGTCGCCGGACATCCCGAAGGGGCCGTGGTGGCAGTGGTCGCACCTGCCGGCTATGGCAAGACCATGCTGCTGCGACAGTGGATGGACCGTCGACGTGCCCCCGCGGCCTGGATCTCGCTGGATCCGGACGACAACGACCCGATCGTGCTCCTCCAGCACCTCGCCTCAGCCCTGCAGGAGGTGGTGCCGATCGACGACGTGGTGTTCCAGGAGTTGGCGGTCGAGTACCCGTCGGTTCGGGCCGTCAGCAGACGGCTGGCGAACAGCCTGGCACGAGCCGATGGCGCAGTTTCGGTGGTGCTCGACGATGTGCACGTCCTCGGCAACCCGGCCTGCCACGAGGTGGTCGCCGTGCTGATCGGCGAGGCAACTCCCGCGGTCGCGATCGCGGTCGCCAGCCGCGAGGAACTGCCCGTCCCGACGGCCCGACTTCGGGCACAGGGTCGGTTGGCCGAGGTCGGAGCCCTCGAACTGGCGATGGACCAGGACGAGGCCGTCATGCTGGCAGCCCGTGTTGGCGTCGAACTGTCGGCTGACGCTGCCAGCGACGTGGTGGCCCACACCGAGGGCTGGCCGGTGGCGCTGTACCTGATCGCGCAGTCGCACAGTCGCGACGGCAACGACCCGGCGTCGTCCGCGCCCTCGTGGCGGGACCGCCCGCTCGTCGAGTACGTGCACGAAGAGTTCCTGGCCGGACTCGATGCCGATGACGTGCAGTTCCTGACCCGCACGTCGGTGCTGGAACGCCTGTCGGGTCCGTCGTGCGACGCGGTGCTTGACACCTCGCACGCAGCCGACCGCCTGGAGCAGTACGCCCATTCGAACCTGCTGGTCGTCCCGCTGGACAACGACCGCACCTGGTACCGCTACCACCACCTGTTCCAGGACCTGCTCCGAACCGAACTCGAACGTCGCGAGCCCGAACTCGTACCGACGCTGTTGTCGCGCGCCGCGACCTGGGCCGAGTCGCACGACCTGCTCGACGTGGCCGTCGAGTACGCGATGGCGGCCGACGACGCCGACCACGCCGCCCGCATCGTCGGGGATCGGGCCCTGGCGCTGTACCGATCAGGCCGGTCGGCGACCCTGGGGCGGTGGTTCACCTGGTTCGAGGACGGCGGGCACATGCCCGACCATCCACAGGTCGCCACTGCCGCGGCCTGGATGACAGCCCTGACCGGCCAAGCCGCTGCCACGGAACGCTGGGCGGCAGCAGCCGAGGCGAGTCGCCCCCGACTTCCTGACGATGTCCACGGCGACCAACTCGACGGACTGGTCAACCTCATGCGCGCAACGTTGTGCCGCCAGGGAATCGACCAGGCCCAGGCCGACATCCAACGAGCCCGACGCCAGCTGCCGATCGGCCACCCCTGGCAGCCAAGCATGACGGGAATCGCAGGCATCATCGAAGCTTGCCAGGGCAACGCCGAAGTGGCGGAACGGCTCCTGGTCGAGACCACCGACATCGCCGCTGTCGCCGGGGCCGCGCCGGCACAGAGCGTGGCGTTGGCGGAGCGCGCACTGCTGGCGGTGGCGCGAAATGATCGGCGCGAGGCCCGGAGCCTGGCCACAGCCGCACTCGACATCGTCGAACACCGCCTGTTGCAGGACCACGCCACGAACGTCCTCGTGTTCGCCGTCGCAGCCCGCGTCGCCAGTGGGACCGGGGAGACCACGCGGATCAAGGCACTCACCACCCGGGCGCAGCGACTGCGCCCCCTGCTCGGCCGCTCGATGCCGTTGCTGGCCGTGCAGGCACGGTTGGCGCTGGCCAGGGCCCTGCTGACCGTGGCGGACGGCGCGGGTGCACGCACGATGATGCGAGAGATCGACGAGATCCTGCGCATTCGCCCCGGCATGGGAGCGCTGGAAGCCGAGGTCGAGGAGTTCCGACCGGTCCTGGACGCAGCGCCCGCCGCCGCTGTCGGCGCATCGACGCTGACCACGGCCGAACTGCGCGTGCTGCCGCTCCTGCGGACCCACCTGACCTTCAGGGAGATCGGCGAACGACTGTTCGTGTCGCAGAACACGGTCAAGACCCAGGCGATCTCGGTGTATCGCAAGCTGGGCGTGTCGTCGCGCAGCGCAGCCGTCACGCGCGCGATCGAACTGGGTCTGCTCGAGCCGTAGACCCTGCGAGCTGCGTCGAGCCTGACTACCTCGCCAGGATCTTGGCCTTCTCGGCGGCAAACTCGTCGTCGGTCAGGATCCCCTGTTCGTGCAGTTTTCCCAGCCGTTCGAGTTGGTCCAGCACGCTCTCCCCGCCGGCGCTTGCGGGAGCCGGGGCTGGCGCTGGGGCCGGCTGGGCCCGCGCGACGTCCTGTTGGTAGGCCTGCTCGCGATCGGCATAGATCTGGGCATCACGGCCGGCGTAGCGTTCGGCCTGGCGTCGTTGCACGCGACCGCTGACGGCGGTTGCCGTCCCGGCGATGGCGGCGGTGCGGGCCATTCCTCGCAGAAGTCCGGGCATCTCGGTTCCTCTCGTTCAGTGCTGTCGGTGGCTGGTGAACTGCGGGGTGACGGGGTTCAGGCCTCGTCGAGTTCGTCGAGTGCCGCCATGATGTCGGTGGCCGGGATGCGCATGCTGGCGACAGGCTCGCCACCCGCGGCCAGGGTTGCCGCCACGAAGGGCACCGCCCAGGCATTCTCGTAGACCAGCAGCGCCGCCATGGTGCCCGGCTCCATGACCGAGCCGGCAGTGTCGACGTCCTCGTCGCCCAGCAGGCCCGACTGCGCCCCCGCGAAGGTGGCGAACGTGACACCGGCAGGACCATCGGCGGTGACGTCCTCGAGGTCGAGCACGGTCACGGACCCGTCCTGTTCCTTGCGCACG
>DATFMD010000307.1:0-9098 GCA_035267125.1 Nitriliruptoraceae bacterium
CCATGGACGCCGCGGCGTGCATCGGGTGCGGGGCCTGCGTGGCCGCCTGTCCGAACGGTGCGGCCCAGTTGTTCACCTCTGCCAAGCTTGCCCACCTCAACGTCCTGCCCCAGGGCCAGTCCGAGCGCTACGAGCGCACCAGGAACATGGTCGAGGTCATGGAGGACTACTTCGGGTCGTGCACCAACATGGGCGAGTGCGAGACAGCCTGCCCCAAGGGCATCTCGATCGACTTCATCGCGATGATGAACAAGGACTGGCTCAAGGCGCAACGCACGACTCGCGCGTCGGCCTGAGCCGCTGAGCCGCTGGAGGCGACCCGACGACGGGTCGTCGATCGACACCCCAGCCCGCCGTTGCCGCCCACTGGCGCTGCATCCTGGTGCCCCCAATGGTCGTCGACCTGGTGGATACCCTGTCAATTCGAGCTGACCCCAAGGCCCCCCGATGGACATCCCCGCCATGATCGCCGCCGTGCCGGTGGTTCGACGTGCCTGGAAGTACACGCCCACGGCGCTGCGCTTGCCACTGGTCGCCGTTGGCGTTGCCTGGATCGCGTGGCAGTGGTACTCGGACCGTGAGGATGCAGCGGTCGACGGGCCGGGTGGCCCGGGACCGACGTCGACCTGATGGCACGTCGCAATCAACGCCGCGCGAGCAGTGGCGTCGCACTCGTCGTGGGCCTCGTCGTGCTCGCGGTCGGCATCGTGTGGGGAGCCGGACAACTGACCGGATCGGACTCGTCCGGCGGCATCTTCTCGGGCGGGTCCGATGACGGAGGTGGAGCGTCGGAGGGCGCGGCGGCCAGTGGGTGGGCGCCGATGACGCCGGCCACGCTGGCGGCCGGCACCCACGTCGATCTCGGCGGGACCTCCGACGACGTGGCGCTGGCAACCCTCGCCGTGACCGTTGCCGAGGCGCCCGTGGTCGTCACCGTGGACGAGGCTTCCGGTCCCCGGTTCGACGAGGCAGCCACGCTTGCGAGCCAACTGGTGGCTCCGGTGGTGATCGTCGGGGCCGGCGCCGCGACCTCGGCGGACGCCACGACGGCCGCCGCGACCGAGGTGGACGTGTAGTCGGCGGTGTCGCCTGCCGCGACCACGTCGGCTGCACCGGCGTCGTCGGACACGCCTGCACCGACCGTGTCGGTCACCGGTGTCGACGAACTCCTGACCCAGTGGGGAACCAGCAGGGTGGTGGCCATCGGCGCACCGCCGTCGACGACTGCGCAGGTGCACGCCGTCACCGTCACCGCAGCCACGCCGCCGGCGGGCGACGCGGCCTCGGCTTCCGAGGATGCCGACGCCGAATCCGACGACACTGCGACTTCCGACGTCATCGTCGACATCCCCGACGAGGTGACCAGGATGATCGAGGACGCCACGGCGGCGTCCGCGGCCGGGGCCTCGTCCCCGAGCGCCACCCCTTCCGCGGCCGCCTCGGCGACTGCTTCCGACGGTGCCTCGGCAACTGCCGCCACGACCACCTCGACGACCACGTCGCCGTTGATCGTGGTGCGCAACGACGAAGGCGGGACGGTGGCGATGCGCAGCGACGTGACCGCCACGTTGGTGACCGTCGGCGCCCCCACCGCGGTGTGGACCGACGACGACCCGCGCCGTGACGACGAGTTGCGTGCTGCCGTGGCCGCAGCGCCTGCCGGCTGGGTGCTCGCCGTCCCGACCGACGTTCGACCGGCGCCGACCGACGCCGATTGGGGCAGTGTCGTGGTGGCGGCCGCGACGGCGCCCGAACTCCCCGGCGGTGGCCTGGTGTTGTTCCCCGACCGCGTCTTCGTGGCGTCCTACGGCAACCCTTCGGGGCCGGCGCTGGGTGTCCTGGGTGAACGGGATGCCGCCGGTTCGATCGCGTTCATCGAGGACCTGGCCGCCGAGTACGACGGTCTGTTCGGGCCTGACGTGCAGGTGCAGCCCGCCTTCGAGATCATCGCGACGATCGCGTCTGCCTCCGCTGGCGAAGACGGCCAGTACTCCCGACGCGAGGACATCGACCTGCTCACCGAGTGGGTCGATGCCGCCACCGAGGCCGGGCTGTACGTCGTGCTCGACCTGCAGCCCGGGCGCATCGACTTCCTGACCCAGGCCATGGAGATCGAGGAACTGCTGGTCCGACCGAACGTCGGGTTGGCACTGGACCCCGAGTGGCGCCTCAAGCCCGACCAGGTCCACCTCCAACAGATCGGCACGGTGACCACCGCCGAGGTCAACCAGGTCAGCGAGTGGCTCGCGGGAGTCGTGCGGGACAACAACCTGCCGCAGAAGCTGCTCATCATCCACAACTTCCGGATCTCGATGCTGACGGACCGCCAGGACCTGGTGGACCACCCGGAGCTGGCAACGATGGTGCACGTCGACGGGCAGGGCGCCCAGGACGACAAGGACGCCACGTACGCCAGCATCACCAGCGAGGGACCGGACTTCCTGTGGTGGGGGTGGAAGAACTTCTACGACGAGGACGTGGGTCTGCGCAGCCCCGAGGACACTGCAGACGTCGAACCCCAACCGAACTTCATCAGCTACCAGTAGGTCGGAACCCGTGTGCCCGCCGGCGTCGCGTTGCTCCGGACATCCCGGCTGGCGGGCACATTGGAGTTGCTCGCTGCGCTCGCAACTCCGGGGTCGACTGCGTGGATCGGTTGGAGGTTTGATGGCGGGTGAGTCGTTCGGGAACTTGCGGGACCATCCTGGGGAGCCGCTCGATCGGCCGGTCACCGTCGTCGTGGTGGGGGCGGGGGCACGGGGTGGCGCGTATGCCGAACTGGTCGCATCGGTGGCCACGCCGGCGCGCGTCGTCGCAGTCGTGGAACCACGCGACGAGGTTCGCACTGCCGTGGCCCGCCGGCACGCGATCCCGTCGCATCGCCGCCTGTCGGACTGGCGTGAGTTGGTTGATCGGCCGCGGCTGGCCGACCTGGCCATCATCGCCACGCAGGACCATGACCACGTCGGCCCCGCGGTCGCGTTGGCCCGATTGGGCTACGACCTGCTGATCGAGAAGCCGCTGGCGCCCGACGAGGCCGGGATCGCGGCGATCCGTGAAGCTGTCGCGGAGGCCGGCGTCACCGCTGCCGTGTGCCACGTCCTGCGCTACACCCCCCACACCCGAGCAGTCCGTGCCCTGCTGGCCGAGGGTGCCATCGGGGACCTCGTGTCGGTCCAGCATCTCGAACCCATCGGTTGGTACCACTTCGCCCACTCGTTCGTGCGTGGCAACTGGCGTCGCGAGGACCAGGCGTCGTCCCTGCTGCTTGCCAAGTCGTGCCACGACCTCGACTGGCTGTGCGACATCATCGATCGACCCATCGAACAGGTCGTGTCGTTCGGGAACCTGACCCACTTTCGGCGTGAGGCCGCACCGAACGATGCGGGCCAGCGCTGCGACACGTGTGAGATCGAGCCCGACTGTCCCTACTCGGCAGTCCGGCTCTACCACCTGGGGGCGCAGTGGGCGTCCGGCAGCGGCGACCACGAGGTGCCGGTCGCGGCGACCGATGCCGACCTCGGTCGACTGGCCGCCGAGGTCGACGGCCGGCACGGCCGACAGCCCGATGCCAACGTCGACCTCAAGCACCCCGATCGCCACCAGGTGTCGCCGTCGACGGCGGCATACTTCGCGCGGATCGCCGTTGGCGGAGTCGACCCCACCCACGAGTTGGTCGAGGATGCCCTGGCCACGGGGCCCTACGGGCGTTGCGTCTACGACTGCGACAACGACGTCGTGGACCACCAGGTCGTCGCGCTGGCCTTCCGGGGCGGTGTCACCGTCGACTTCCAACTGACGGCCTTCACGCCACTGGAGGGCCGCCGAAGCAGGCTCTTCGGCACCCACGGGCAGGTGGTCTCGGACGGCCGATGGCTCGAGGTCACGGATTTTCGTTCGGGCACCACGCGGACGCTGGACACACTGCCCGCAGCCTCGTCGACGTCGGCGGATGCCGGCCACGGGGGCGGCGACGCCGGCCTGATCGAGGGCGTGCTGCAGGCGCTGTGGTCGGGGCGACCTGACACGATCCGGTCGGACCTGGGTTCGAGCCTCGTGTCCCATCGGATCGCCTTCGCGGCCGAGCGGTCCCGTCGCAACGGCACGGTCGAACGAGTCGTCCCCGAGTGAAGTGGCGTGTCCCGATCGTCGACCAGCACTCTGCTCGTGGTCGGCGTCGACGACGAGACGGGCGTCCTTGCCCGGGAACCTGCGGGTCGGTCGGACCGTGCGCCGGGTCGGCCTAGCATGCACAGCGACGCGGACGTTTCTCCGGCCGTCCGCGGGAGGTTCCCATGAGCGACCACGAAGTCCACAGCGTCAGTGGATTCCCGATCGAGGCCGTGTACGGCCCCGGTGACATCCCCGACCTGGATCCGGCCACCGACCTGGGAGATCCCGGCACGTACCCGTACACGCGCGGGCCGTACCCGACCATGTATCGAGGTCGTCACTGGACCATGCGGCAGTACGCCGGCTTCTCGACCGCTGCGGAGTCCAACGAGCGCTACAAGTACCTGTTGGGGCAGGGCACCACGGGGCTGTCGGTGGCCTTCGACCTGCCCACGCAGATGGGCTACGACTCGTCGGCCGAGATCGCCGATGGCGAGGTCGGCAAGGTCGGCGTCGCCATCGACACGGTCGAGGACATGAAGACCCTGTTCGACGGCATCCCGCTGGGGGAGGTGTCGACGTCCATGACGATCAACGCGCCGGCGGCCCTGCTGTTGTTGATGTACGAGATCGCCGGCGAGGAGCAGGGCGTGGCGTCGGAGCGCCTGCGCGGCACGATCCAGAACGACGTGCTCAAGGAGTACATCGCGCGGGGCACCTACATCTATCCGCCGGCGCCCTCGCTGCGCCTGATCTCGGACACCTTCGGCTACTGCGCCACCACGATGCCCCGGTTCAACACCATCTCCATCTCGGGCTACCACATGGGCGAAGCGGGGGCGACGCCGGTCCAGGAGATCGCCTTCACCATCGCCGACGGCATCGCCTACGTCCAGGCAGCCATCGATGCGGGCCTGGACGTCGACGACTTCGCACCGCGGCTCAGCTTCTTCTTCGTCGCCAGGTCTGCGCTGCTGGAGGAGGTTGCCAAGTTCCGTGCCGCCCGCCGCCTGTGGGCATCGATCATGCGTGACCGGTTCGGTGCCACCGACCCGAAGTCGATGATGCTGCGCTTCCACACCCAGACCGCCGGCGTCCAACTGACCGCCCAGCAGCCCCAGGTCAACCTCGTTCGCGTCGCCATCCAGGCCCTGGCCGCGACGCTCGGCGGGACCCAGTCGCTGCACACGAACAGCTACGACGAAGCACTCGCACTGCCCACCGAGGAGTCGGCGCGCCTGGCCCTGCGCACGCAGCAGGTCATCGCCCACGAAACCGACATCGCGACGACGGTCGACCCGTTGGCCGGTTCCTACGCCATCGAGTCGCTGACTGACCGCATCGAGTCCGAGGCGCGGGCCTACATCGACACGATCGACGAGATGGGCGGGGCCGTGGCGGGCATCGAGGAGGGCTACCAGAAACGCGAGATCGAGCAGTCCGCCTACGAGATCGCCCGCGCCGTCGAGCGTGAGGACCAGATCGTCGTGGGTGTCAACGCCTTCCGCGTGGACGAGGAGGTCCAGCCCCACCTGCAGCGGGTCGACGAGTCGATCCGGCAGTCCCAGATCGACGCGATCGACGCCATCAAGCGCGAGCGGGACGGGGACGCGGTCGCCGCTGCCCTGGACGAGGTCCGCACGGGTGCAGCAGGCGACGGCAACCTGCTGGTCCCCATGCGTGAGGCGCTGCGTCGGCGCGCCACGCTCCAGGAGGTCTGCGACGTGCTGCGCGACGAGTGGGGTGGCTACGTCCCCAGCGACACCTTGTGACGTCGATGGCTGCGGCCGGCGGGACCCCTGTCGACACGCTGTTCGGGTCGACGCGCCAGTGGGCGCTGGCCGATGACGTGGTGCACGCCAACCACGGATCGTTCGGTGGGATCACGCGCGCCACGGCCGAGGCGGTCGCCGCCGCGCGAGTGCGAGTCGCCGCCAACCCCATGAAGTTCTTCGTGCGCGACTTCCCGTTGGCGCACGAGCGGGCCATCGCCGCAGCCGCAGGGCTGGTGGGTGCCCGCGTCTCCGAGACCACACTGGTTCCCAACGCGACGGTCGGCATGGACGTGGCACTGCGAGTGCTGCCCTGGGACTCCGACGCCACGATCGTCACGACCGACCAGGCCTACCCGTCGGTGCGTGCAAACCTCGATCGGCGGGCACGCGCCACCGGGGCACGAATCGAGGTGGTGACGGTCGATCCGTTCGTTCCGTCCGCCGTCCTGGATCGCATCGGTGACGCCATCGACCATGCTCGTCCACACGGACCTGTCGGCCTGGTGGTGGACCAGGTTGCCTCCGCCACGGCGATGCCCCTCCCCGTGCACGACCTGGTCGCGATGGCACGCGACCGTGACGTGGGCGTGGTGGTCGACGGTGCGCACGTCCCGGGCCAGTTCGATCCGGCAACGGCGCTGCCGCCTGCGGACGCCTGGACGGGCAACCTCCACAAGTGGGCGTGTGCGCCGCCATCGCTGGCGATGCTGGTCGTGGACCAGCGTCACCACCCGACGATCGGCTCGGTGATCCCGGCGTGGTACGACGACCTCGACTTTCCCGCGAACTCGTCGTGGCTGGGCACCGGTGACCCCGGCCCGCTGATGGTCGCCGAACAGGTCGTGGACCAGGCCCGGGCCATCCTGGCTCGCAGCGGGGACATCGAGGCGTGCGTGGTGGCAGGGGCGGATCACGTGGCGGCTGCCGTTGGCGGCGCCGTCGTGCCCGGCGACGGCTGGATGCGAGCCGTCCGACTGCCCGACTCCGTGTCGGTGGGGGCCGCCGACGTCGACCTCCATGCTCGCGCCCGTGCCATCGAGGAGCCGCTGTGGCGCCACGGGATCGAGACCAAGGTGACGCCGCATGGGGGACACCTGCTGCTGCGCGTCTCCTGCCATGCCTACTCGCGGGCGGACGACTTCGTTCGGCTCGCAGAGGCGCTCCGGAACGTGGTGGGACGGGGCTGACGTCGCGACAGCAGCCGGAACATCCCTGCTCCACGATCCGTTGGACAGACCGCCGGGCCTTGTTCGGCACACGGGAGTGCACCTTCCGTTCCCCCCGATCCCGATCCGTTTCGGAGCTTCGTCCATGACGACCACAGTTGCCAGCACCCCTGCGATGCAGGATGCCGCCTCGACCACGTCCGTCGAGTTCTACTTCGATCCCGCGTGCCCGTTCTGTTGGCAGACCTCCAAGTGGTTCCGCCAGGTCGCGCGCCTGTCCGACGTGCAACCCGTGTGGCGCTTCATCTCGTTGGAGATCCTGAACGAGGATCCTGACGATCCCAGTGCCACCAGCGACGGGCACGCCGTCGGGACGCAGTTGCTGCGAGTGGCGGCCGCTGCCAAGGATGCCCTGGGCCCGGACGTGGTCGGACCCCTCTACGAGGCCATGGGGAACCGGCTCTGGGAACACGCGCCCGACTTCGATGGGCTGGAGGGCAAGGACGCCAAGTGGCAGGCCGTGGGTGCGCACCAGCAGGCCGTCGTGGCCGAACTGCCCACGATCCTGGCAGAGGTCGGGTTGCCGGTCGAGTTGGCCGAGGCCCGTGACGACGACAGGTTCGACAAGGAGTTGCGCGCATCCACCGAGGAGGCAATGGAACGCACCGGCGGGGATGTTGGCACGCCCATCCTGGCCTGGGGTGACGGCGATGGGCCGGCATTCTTCGGTCCGGTGATCTCGACGACCCCGTCCGACGACGAGGCATTGCGGCTGTGGGAGGCGGTGTCGACGCTGGCCACCTGGCCCTCGTTCGCGGAGTTGAAGCGCTCGATGCGCGATCCCATCGACAACGAGCTGCTGCGCTCGATGGACGCCGCCTGACCCCTGTCGCGGGTGAGCGTGTCACGTCGTGCGGGTGGCCAGGATCTCGGGCACGTCGTTGACCGCCCGCAGTACCGGTCGCGTCGCGATGGCGTCGGCGTGGAGGTCCGCGTCGGCGCCCCGCACGTGGAACGTGTGCACCTCACCGGGCAGCAGCGTCACCAGCATGCTGTCGACCACGGCATCAGCTGGCAACGGGACCCCGTCGACCAGCAGGCGGTCGGCGAACAGCGACAGGTCGCGCAGGAAGGTCCGTGCGGTCACGTCGACGGCCGCGCCGTCCATCGTCGCCCTGACGCCGGCGTCCCAGGACGCGGGCGGGAGGTCGAGTTCGAGATCGGTGCCCCACAACCAGGTCGTGCGTTGATCCGCGGTGTCGACGACGAGCACCTCGCCGCGGGGATCGTCCGGCACGGCCAACGCCGAGGACAGGTCGACGCGTGTCGTCGTGCCGGGCGCCACGTGCAGGGTCCGCTCCTCGGCGGCGCGCACGGCGCCGTCGAAGGCCACGCGACGCACGCAGACCACGGCGTCCCACGCCGTGGGTGCGTCATTGGTGACCGCCAGCGACAGGGCATCGTCGATGGGGAGCACCACCGCCCGCCGTGGCGCGAAGGCGTCGCGCAGCGCGTACCACAACGGCTTGCGACGCTCGTCGCCGTCCACCGCCGACCACGAGATGACGGGCCAGCAGTCGTTGAGTTGCCAGACCACGACGCCGCTGCAGCGATCCAGTGATCGCAGGTGGTCGGTGCCTGCCGCCAGGGCGCGCGCCTGGTTGACCTGCGCCAGGAACAGCCAGTCGTCGGCCGCGGTGACGACCGGGAAGTGCGGGCGCATGCCTCGATCGAGCTTGGTCACGCCGTCCGAGGCGCGGACCCGGTGGCGCATCACGGGGTTGGACAGGTCGAGGGGACCGTCGGGCACGGCCCGACGCATGGTCGCCCACGTGGCCGGCCCGCACCAGCCCATTTCTGCCACGAACGCCGGTTCGTGGTCGCGGTAGTGGACCCAGTCCACCTCGTTCCACACGTCCCACAGGTGCGTCACGCCGTGGGCGTCACCGTTCGGGGCGATGTCGATGGCACCCGACCACGGGCTGGCTGGCAGGTAGGGACGCGTGGGGTCGAGTTCGGCCACCAGCCGAGGCAACAGGTCCAC
>DATFMD010000308.1:0-8398 GCA_035267125.1 Nitriliruptoraceae bacterium
GCCGGACTACAGCGACGGCACCTTCAACGCCGCCGGGGGCGTCGACCGCTCGGACGGTGTCACTGGCAACCGCATCACCTTCACCAAGGCGCACGGGCTGAGCAGTGGCCAGTTGGTGACCTACCGGAACAACGGCCAGCCGACGGTCGGCGGGCTGACCAACGGCCGCCAGTACACCGTGCTCGTGCCCGCTGCCAGCGCCGGCATCGACCCCCGCTTCTCGCTGCAGTTGGGCTCGGTGTTCGACGGTGGCCAGGTCGACCCGCTCACCGACGAGATCCGGTTCCGGGGCGCACACGGCCTGCTCGAGGGCGACGAGGTCCTGTACTTCCCCGGGGCCGGCGTCGGCGTCATCGGCGGGCTCGTGGCCGGCAAGCTGTACCGGGTGCACGTCGTCGACGACCTGACCATCAAGCTGGTCGACCCGCTCGCCAACACGGGCACCGTGACCGTGAACGGCGGCCAGGTCGGCACCAACGTCGTCAACGTGGCCAACGCGTTCGCCAACAACGACCCCGTCACCTATCGCGCCCAGGGCGGCCAGACCTTCAACGTGCAGGCCGTGGAACTGCGCACGACCGGGACCAACAGCGGGGACCCGTTGCTCAGCGGCGACAACCAGTTGCAGTACGCCAACGACAACACGATCTTCCTGGGCACCAACCCCAACGAGGACGGGGTCTTCCAGAGCGGCCACGGCCTCAACACCGGCGATCGCGTCTACTACGTCGCAACCGGTGGCAACGGCGCCACGATCAGCCCGGGACTCGTCGGCAGCGGCGCGTACTACTGGGTGATCCGCGTCGACTCGTTCCGCATTCGGCTCGCCACCACCTACTGCCGGGCTGTCGGGGGCGTGGTCGACCCCGACAACTGCGATCCCGCAGGTGACGACCCGCCGATCGCGGTCGCGCCGATCACGCTCACGCCGGACCGCTCGGCGGCCGGCACGCAGGTCACGCACCGCATCTACCGCGCGGCCGACGCGCCCCTGCCCGGGCTCGTGGACGGGCGCGTCTACTTCGTGAAGAACCGCACGGCGACGAGCTTCCAGCTCGGGACGTCGCCCACGTCGGGTGCCAACGTGACGTTCGGGAACGGCGGCGTCACGGGCGGGTCCCACCGCTTCCAGATCGAGGGCGTCAACCTCACCAGTGCCGTGCAGGGGGTCCACACGCTGGTCTTCGACCTCAAGCCGGGCGGCAGCGGGACCCAGCTCCTGGACGGCGTCGGGGGACTGGGCACGACCGCGGGTGCCCCGTCCGGTGACACCCGGCCGACCGCTTCGTCGTCCGGCTCCAGTGGCGGTGTGATCGACGTCCGCGCCGCGACCGCCACCGCCACGGTCACGACGACCGTCTCGACGACCATCGGCGCGAACGCACTGCTGCAGGCCGACACCATCACGGTCACGGCGACCAACCGTGGCCTGGTCGGTGCCAACACGACCAGCGGCGGCGGCGGCCTGGTCTCGATCGGTGACGCCACCGCCAGCACGTCCCTCACGACGAACACCACCGTGACGGTGATGGGCGGCGCGCGGCTGCTGTCCTCCGGTGCCATCACGGTCAGCGGCACCGCGGCGCTCGACAGCACGGTGACCGCGCGTGGTGGCGCCGGCGGGCTGGGCGCGGGCGTCCACTCCAACGCGAACAGCACGCTGCGCCACACCACCCGCACGGTTGTCGCGGGCACCCTGACGGCTGGTGGTGACGTGGTGGTCGCCGCCACCACGTCGATCCGCGGCGTCGCCATCGCGAGCAGCGACGGGTCGGGCCTGGGCGTGGACACCGATGCCACCGCCACCGCGATCGTGAATCCCAGCTCATCCACCGAGTCCGAGATCACCGGGACGGCGCGCATCACCGCCAACCGCATCCGCGTGGACGCCATCGTGGACGGGGTCACGCTGCTCGCCGACGCCGACGCGTTGGCCAAGGCGTTCGGGGCCGACTCGGACGCCATCGCCAGGGCAAAGCTGGCCGGCACAGCCCAGGTGTTGGTGCACACCCGTAGCGGGACCGGCGACCAACTCGTCGGCAACCAGGCCATCTGGCTGCGGGCCGAGCAGCGAGAGTTGTCGCTGCTGGCCAAGTCGCGCGCCGGCTGTCGCTGCTTCGCCGGCGACACCGACGCCACGTCGGAAACCGAAGTCGCCACGACCGCCAAGGTGTCGGGCCGGGACGGGTCGTTCCTCAAGACCGCTGACCTCACGGTCGACGCGAACCAGTACGTGACGCGCTACACCAAGGACGCCGATGCCTACGGCGGGGCCTTCGTCAGCCACGACGAGCACTACCCAGGTGTCTACACACCTCGCCGCCTCGTGTACTGGGAGTCGACGGTCATCATGCTCGGCGAGCCGAACCCGATCCTGGAGGTCGACGCATTCGGCACCATCACGCGCCTGGTGAACGTGGTCGTCACCGACGACCTGGGCAACGCGATGGGCGTGGACAGCACGTTCGGTGCCGGTCGCCAGATCGTGGTCGGCGACATCCGGTACGACCAGAGCAGTGTCGCCCGGTTCCGCTTCAACACGGGTGACTTCGGCGGCAACTCTGCCCCCGACGGCGAGATCTGGGGCAACGCCGGCCTGTTCGACTACCAGGAGACGTGGGACTACGTCCGCATCCTGAACGCGTCGGACCGTGACCTCGTGACGCACCTGATCGACGTCGTGAACGGCGCGCAGAACCCGCTCGTCACGGTCGCCGGCGACCGCATCCCCGGTGGCGTGGACAACCCGGCCGACAACGTGTCGCTGAACGAGAACGCGACGTCGGGCACCACGTTCGAGTTCGACATCGTCCACAGCTTCCGCCCGACCCTGGTGGAGATCCGCAACCTCCAGACCGGAACGACAGCCGAGTCCGACATCATCATGGAGGGGCGCCTGGCCGGAACCGCGGCCGACGATCCGGTCGGGGTCACCATCGAGAACCCCATCGGCACCACCATCATCGACAACGACCGCGGCAACATCGTCGTGGGCAGCACCCCGTCGCGACCGTTCCTCCTGCTGCGCACCAATGTCCTGGAGCTGACCGCCGACTCCGACCTGTTGGCTGGACGCACCGGCAGCATCGGCACCCATGTCCGTTCGACGTCCGGCGTGATCACGTCCCGGCGTCCCATCCCGGTCGAACTCGTGCAGTTCGTCGATCTCTTCGCCCAGTTGCGGCTGGCGACGTTGCGCGTCGATGCCGACTCCGACGCCGTCGTCGACCTGCGGGTCGTGCGGCGCGAGACCGTCACCACCGGTCCGCTCGCGGTCACCGTCGACATCTTCCACGCCGGCAACGACGCCGATGTCCACCTGCTGGACACCGCCCAGGAGTTGACCCCGGTCGAGGTGGCGCCGGTCAAGGTGTTGCTGCTCACCGCGCGATCGAGCCAGTCGCCGTCGCCCCTGTTCCGCACGCCACCGGGCAACCCCCGCGAGGACGACTGCGTGCCGGCAACGTCCGTGGCCTGTGGCCGCAGCGGTTCCGGGTTCTTCGATCGCCACTTCCGCCCCGACACCGGTGCCGCCTACACCGAGTTGGGTGCCTTCGGCGGCAACCGCACCACCATCGACAGCGACTTCACGTTCGCGTCGATCACGGGTGGCCGTGACATCTCGATCCAGCACGTCCGCAACGCGGGGGGTGGCTTCGACTCGATCATCACGATCGTCGCCGACACCGACGTCGACCAGGACGTCGACGGGGACGGCAAGGTCGACATCACCACCAACGGGGCCATCACGGTGGTGGAGCGGATCGGCGGCAGCGGTGGGAGCGACCTGCGCGTCGGCGACATCACGTCGACCGGGTCGGACGTGCACCTGCTCGCCGACGAACGCATCCTGGACGCCGAGAGCGGCACCGGTGTGCTGGGCACCGACCCGACCCCCACCGACGTGACGGCCGTCAACATCACGATGGAGGCTGGCCTCGCCGGGATGGCCGGCGGCATCGGCGAGACCACGAACTTCCTCGAGATCGACGTGGACGTGACCGGCACCGGCGGTGTGCTGGTGGCGTTGGACACCGAGGGCACGTCCGACCAGGGGATCTACCTGACCGAGACGAGCGGTGACCTGCGGATCGACCTGGTCGACACCGACGGGGACGTCGCCGCCCGGACGCTCGCGGGTTCGATCATCGACGCGGTCGCCGACCCGACCGGCCTGGCCGGGACCATCCTGTCGGCCGCCGACGCCACCTCCTACGTCGACATCCGGGGTCGTTCGATCGACCTGGATGCGACTGGCGGGTCGATCGGCCAGGACGGCAACGACCTCGAGATCGACTCGGCGCGGTTCGAGGCGACGGTGCCCAGCGTCAAGGGGACTGGTCCCGACGACGTCGCCCTGCGCGCCACCGGCTCCATCTGGCTCACCGAGATCGAGGGCATCCTGCACCTCGTCCTGGCCCAGGCTGCGACCGGCTCGATCAGCCTGACGGTCCGCGAGACCAACGACCTCGACGAGCACCTGTGGATCCACGACGGCGGGTCGTACTGGTTCGCCGAGAACGTCCTGACGACCAGGCTCGACGGGACCATCGCGGCACTCCTGTCCAGCGTGCTGCTGGTGGTCGGCGACGACGTCTGGACCCCGGCCCTCAACGCCGACGACACCTCCAACAGCTTCATCCTGGCCGGCACGAACGTCGTGATCCGCGGCGACCAGCAGGATGCCGAGGGCACCTACCACATGGGTCCCGCCGAGGTCGGCAACGGCACCGACATGCTGCTGCGGGGCGAGATCACGGCCGGGCTCATCGACGACAACCCGTCGACGCCAGCGGTCGACGAGGACGTGTTCGGCATCGCGCAGGTGTTCGGCAACGCCGACGTGGACACGATCCTGCTGGACCAGACGTGGCTGGGGTCCTACACCGAGGTGTTCGGCTCGGCGTTCGTGGAGTTGCAGGCCGAGGACGGCGAGGACTTCCTGGTCGTCCACAAGCTCCAGACCATGGACGTCGGAGCGCTGCACACGCTCAACCTCGACGGCCAGGCCGGCAGCGACACCTACACGATCTTCACCACGGGGTCGCGCGGGGCCCTGCGCGACTACGTCGTCAACGTCCTGGACTCGGGGGACCCCGACGACGGCGTGGACGAACTGGTCATCCACGGCATCGACACCGCAGACGAGGGCAAGGACGAATTCGGCAACCTGCGGCCCACCGACGACATCTTCCTGTTGCGCAAGGCCGGCTGGATCCCCGGCCCGGAGCAGTACCTGGGCACCGATCGAGAGGCGGCGGACCGCCCGGCGTTCGTGGCCCTGCTGCACGGCACGCTCGACGAGACCCGCGCCAGTGACCCGGACGGAGATTCGTCGATCCGGCCGCAGGAGGTCCAGCGAATCAACTACGACACGTCCATCAACGGCCGCGTGCGCGTGCTGGGTGGACAGGGCAACGACTACTTCGCGGTCGACGACAACTCGGCCATCACCAGCCTCGAGGGTGGCAGCGGGGCCGACACCTTCCAGATCGGCCAGATCTTCGGCTTCGATCGCGACGAGGCCGAGGGCGGCCTGGCTCCCTGGGACGTGTTCCCCGACCTGGTCGCGACGACACGTGGGTACCTGTCGCCGGGCATCTCGGTCGCACTGGTCGCCCACGGTGGCACGGGTGACGACACCTTCAAGGTCTACTCCAACCAGGCCGAACTGCGGCTGGAGGGTGACGCGGACAACGACGTGTTCGTGGTGCGCGCCTTCGCCCTGGCCCTCACCGAGACGGTCGCCACTGCGTTCGGGGACCGTGAGCGCATCCGGGTCGACGCCGACGGCGTGGCCTACCCGATCGTCGGGGGCGGCGGCTTCTCCACCGCCGAGGAGACCTTCATCCGCACCGGTGGCGGCCAGGACGAGGTCGCCTACAACGTCAACGCCCCGGTCTCGATCGACGGCGGCTCGGGCTTCGACAAGGTGGTCATCCTGGGCACCGAGTTCCCTGACGACATCGTGGTCACCGCCGACGGCATCTACGGCGCCGGCATCAACGTCCGCTACGCCAACGTCGAGGTCGTGGAGGTCGACGGCCTCGAGGGTGACGACGAGATCTTCGTCCTGTCGACGCCCTTCGGCGTCGCGACGCGGGTGATCGGTGGCCTGGGCAGTGACACCATCTCGGTCGGCGGCGACGTCGTCGAGGACATCGTCACGCGGGAGTTGGAGGGCGGTTCGGGTGTGGTGGACCATGCCGTCGAGTCGTCCGACCCGGACTGGGACACCGAGGTGGCTCCGGGCGTGGAGGTCAACCTGGCCGGCCAGGGCGACGGACTGGTCATCATCACCGAGTCGGACGGCTTCACGTCAGTGCGCGAGGGTGGGTCGCCGGCCGGCTACGGGCCCGGCTCGGTCGACACGTACACGGTGCGGTTGGCGAAGAAGCCCACGGCCACGGTCTACGTCACGGTGTCGGCCGCGCGGTCGGCCCAGCAGGAAGCCGACCTGCAGCCCTGCGTGGACATGGCCGGGCAGCAGGTGGCGGGCGCCCAGTGCGGCGAGTCGATCCTGGTCGCGGCCGGCAGCGGACTGATCACGCTGGACGACTTCTCCCACACGATCTCGATCAACGGCCAGGTCGTCCTGGTCCGGGACCGGGCCGTCGTGTTGGTGTTCGACCCGGCGGACTGGTCCACGCCTGATGCGGTCGGCCCCGAGTTCACGATCTCGGTGTTCGCCTTCGACGACCTCCTGGCCGAGGGCGAACGCGTGGTGACCGTCAGCCATTCGGTCATCTCCGCCGATCCCGAGTTCGACCACGTCGCCGTGCGCAACGTCGAGGTGGTCGTCCGTGACAACGACCTCGCCGAGGTCATCATCACCGAGGTGGAGCACGACGACCCCACGGTCGAGGACGGGACCACCCGGGTGCTGGAGGGTGACGCCACGACGGGCATCGTCGACACGTGGATCGTGGAACTTGCCACGGCGCCCACGGGCGGCACGGTCACCGTCGAGTTGGCCCAGTCCGACGAGGAGGTCGTGCTCACCAGCGCCGACCCGCGCTTCGCGTGGCGTGTGGTGGGCACCGCCGGCGCCGGTGCCGTGACGGGCCCGATCTCGTTCACGGGCGCGGGCGGCGCTGCCTACCGCATCCAGGCCGGCGCAGGCGTCGACTTCCAGGCGGCAGGCTTCGCGCCCGGCACCTGGGTCCGCATCGTGGGTGGGACGAACGACGGCCTCATCGTCCGCGTCGTGGCAGTCACCGCCAGCACGCTGACGCTCTCGTCGCGGGCCGCCGTCGCCGATGCTGCGGCCGCCGTCGTCACGCTGGTCCGGGTCGCGCCGACCATCCAGTTCGACGCGACCGACTGGTACCTGCCCGTGTTCGTCCAGGTGGCTGCCTCCCAGGACTTCGTCCGGGAGGACCGGCGCACGACAGCCGTCACCCACAGCATCGTCGCGATCGCCGGTGACGATGGCGAGACCCCGGATGCCGGCTACCTCGCCGTCGGGGACAGCAAGCGCATCGGCATCACGGTCCTGGACGACGACACGCCGGGCGTCGTGGTCGACCTGTCGGGCCGTGACACGGTCGTGGTCAAGCGCGAGCCGGGCCAGGTCATCAACGACGCCGACCGCGACGACTACACCATCCGCCTCACCAGCGCGCCGACGACGCCGGTGACGATCGAGATCCTCACGGATGGCCAGACCAACGTGGTTGCCGGTCCGGGTGTGACCCTGTCCCCGGTCGGCGACTACCGCGCGACCGAGGGCTTCCGTGGCACCGCGGTGTTCGCCGGTGCCACCATCACCCGGGGTGCCGGCAGCGAACTGGGCAGCTTCCTGGCCGAGGGTTTCGTGGTCGGGGCATGGATCCAGATCGTGGGCGGACCCAACGCCACCACATCGCTCCAGGCCCGGCGCATCCTGGCCGTGACGGCGTCGACCATCACCGTTGCCGGCGCACCCTTCGTGCCCGGTGCAGCCGCAGTCAGCATCATGCGCGCCGACCCCACCGGCTTCTACACCGGCACCGTGTTGTTGCTGGCGTCGGTGGACAGCCACCCCGGCGATCCTGCCTCGAAGTCGCTGCTGCGAATCCAGGGCACCTGGGTCGACGTCGGCGGCGCCGTCGTCGAGGTCGACTGGCTCAGCCACGGCTTCGTCGAGGGCCAGTTGGTCCGCCTCACCCAGGGTGGGGTCACCGGCGACTTCAAGATCCTCCTGGTCGAGCGCCCCACCGCCGACGGGACCGACTCGATCCTGCGCCTGGTCCCGGTCAGCGGCGCCGGCACCGCCGCCTTCGCCGCGGGCGCCATCCAGATCCAGCGCATCGCGATGACCGTGACGTTCGACATCACGAACTGGTGGGTGCCGGTCACGGTGACGCTCGAGGCCGACCCCTACTACGACCCCCCGCCGGGCCGCGACAACATCAAG
>DATFMD010000309.1:0-4842 GCA_035267125.1 Nitriliruptoraceae bacterium
GACCTGCCCCGCGAACGACCCGGACGGGCCTGGGTCCGCCGTGGCCACGGCGACCTGGTGCTGGTGCAGTCGGCGTTGTCCACGGCCGGCGCACCGTCTCGCAGCGACCCGCTGCGCGTGGTCCCCTTCCGCTTCACGCCCGTCTCACCGTTGCCCAAGCCCGTGCTGTCGGGAGCCAGCGACCTCGACCGTCTCGTGACCGCATGCCGGGACGCATTCGCCGCGTCCGGCGCCCCGGCGCCGCGACGGCCGTGGCTGCCCATGCCGCCGGACCGGGTCGAGTTGTCCACGCTGCTCGACGACCCTCGTGCCGCCGAGGTCCCCGTCGTCATCGGCCTGGAGGACGTCCCCGAGGCGCAAGCCCAGCTCCCCACCGGCTGGGACTTCCGGGACGGCCACCTCGCGATGTTCGGCATGGTCGGCCAGGGCACCACGACCGCACTGGTGACCGTTGCCAGCTCCATCGCGATGACGCATTCACCCGAGCAGGTCCACCTCCACGGGATCGACTTCGGAGGCGGCGGCCTGGACAGGCTGAACTCCTTGCCCCACACCGGCGCCATCGTCGACTCGACGATCACCGAACGCCAGGCGCGGTTGGTGACGATGCTGGCCGACGAAGTCTCGGCACGGCGGGCCATGTCGGCCACGAAACGTGCCGAACTGCCACGCCTCGTCGTGCTGATCGACGGCATCGCCGGCTTCCTGGCGGAGCATGACACGCTGGAGTCGCGCTCGATCCTCGACGGCTTCACCCGCGTCTTCAAGGAAGGTCCGGCGGTCGGCATCGTCATGGCCGTGACCGGCGAGCAGCCTCGCGACGTACCCACCCGACTCGGCAGCGCCGTGGCCCGCACGTTGCTGTTCAGGGTTGCCGACAGCGGCACCGGACTCGTCCGTTCCCGCGGCATGCCCGACCTGGCCCCTGGACGAGCGTGGGACCAGGTCGGCGAACACGTGGTGCAGGTCGGGCTGCCACCCGACACGGCCGCGATCAGCGACCGCTTCGAACCACCCGTTGCCCACGTGCCCGACCCGATCGAGACGCTGCCCAGCGCCGTGGGCATGGAGGGCATCCGCGCCCGACGGTCCGCCGGAGGACCGTTGCGCATCCCGGTGGGCATCACCGCCGCCGACCTGGGCATTGCCCACCTGGAGGTGCATGCGGGCGACCATGTGGCGATCGCCGGACCACCGCGCAGCGGCAAGTCCAGTCTGCTGCAGGTGATCTCGTCGCAGTTGCGACTGATGCTGCCGGACGCGATGCAGTTGGCGGTCTGTGATCCGGCACGCTCGCCCCTGGCCGGGTGGCAGTCCCTGGACGGCAACGGAACCATCGGGCAACTCGAGCCCTACCTCGAGTTGGCAGCCTCGGCCGGCGGCCACTGGTTCATCCTCGTCGACGATGCCGGCCAGGTGGGCGAGGCCCGGGCGATCGCCGATCTGCTGGACGTACGGCCTGAACTCCACGTCATCGCAGCCGGACGCACCAGCTCGATGCGCGGCTCCTTCGGCAGTTGGATCCGGACCGTGCGGACCAGCCGGACAGGGGTGCTGTTGCAACCTGACCTGCCGGGCGACGGCGATCTGCTGTCGGTCAAGCTGCCGCGACGTGTCACCACACCGCTGGTCACGGGTCGTGGCTGGATCGTGTCGGGCGGTGACGGCGAGCTCGCCCAGACGGCGCTGCCGCCCACGTCCCCGCCGCCCGGGGGGCTGGCGAAGCCGCGTGAGTGACGTGCCCGCCCGCACGTCCCCGGCCGGTCGATGGCGAGCCTCGACCTGGCTGTCCACAATTGAATGGAATGAAATGCATTCACATGTTGCACAAGAGGACAAGGGCTGCTATCTTCGCGTCCACGCCGAAGCGGTGCGCCGTCGGGATGGCGAACGGCATCCCCCGTCCGGCTCCGCACCATCCTGACCCGACGATCTCGACCCGCTTCCCCTTCGACCCCGACCCGCCTCGCCCACCTCGACCGCACCCAAAGGATCCACCATGAGTGCCAACATCGGCGCCAACATCGCCAGCCTGCACGAACAGCAGAGCCAGTCCCAGGACACCGCCGCAGAGTCACTCGAACTGCAGGCGGAAGTCGAGAAGTACACCGCCGACTTCCAGGACGACGTCAACACGATGGCCGCCGAGGCCAAGTCGCACATGGACTCCTTCGCCGAGATGGTCCGCGACGCCAGCACGCGCCTCAAGGCCAACGTGGACTCGACCGAGTGGCAGGGCCTGGCAGCAGACGCCAAGCAGGAACGCATCGCCGACGTCGACTCGAAGGTCGCAACCTTCCAGGGACAGATGGAAGGCGCATCCGAGGAGTTCCGCGCGCTCCTCGAGGGCGTGATCGCCGACTTCTACGCGGGCATCACCGGTGACGTGCGTGCGACCATCAACGCCATGAACGAGACCTGGGAAGCCGAGGCCACCCACGTCCGCGCGATGGCTGACCAACTCGAAGACCTCGACCGACGCGGCGCTGGCGCCTGACACGGGACTGCCACGACACGTCGGGAACCGGGTCGGAGTGGCCCGGTTCCTGTCACGCCCCGCACGCGCCGGTCAGGCCGACGGCGCGGTCACGTGGCCGTGACCTCCAGGATCGTCGCCGACTCCGTCGCGGCCGCCGCCACTGGGCCGCTCCATGCTGACGGCAGCACCGCAACACCCCCGGCACCGAGCACCTGGTTGCCCGCCGACGAACCCGGTTCGGTCTCGCCCGCCGACACGTCGTTCGACGAGGGCAGCACGACCTCACCGTCGAGCACGACCAGGACGCGCGCCCAACCGCCCGAGCTGTCGTGGGCCCTGTCCGGGGTCACCACGTGACGATCGATCCGGTAGGCATCCGTGTCCACGATCGTGACCCCGTCGTGGTGTGGGACGGTCTCCTGCGGGTCGAGGTTGAGCTCCCACTCCAGCTCCATGGCGTGACGACCCTCTGCGAGGTGGAGTTGCCGCGGCTCGCGGTGGTACTCGTCGGTCCAGTCGTACAGGCGGAACGTGGTGTCGCTCGGGGTCTGGACCTCGACGACCATGACGCCGGCGCCCAGTGCGTGGACAAGACCCGCGGGGAGGTGGTGCGCGGCCCCCACCTCGGCAGGAATCCATCGCAACAACTCGGTCATCGCAGCGTGTCCGGCCGACCGACGAAGTTCCTCCGGGGTCACGTCCGGGTCGAGGCCCAGCCACATCCCGGCGCCCGGCCGTGCCCCAACCACCACCCACGACTCCGACTTGAGGTTGACGGAAGGGTCCGTGATCACGTAGCGCGACGAAGGATGGACCTGGACGGACAGGTGCTGGCGGGCATCCAGGGTCTTGACCAGCAGCGGGAAGCGACCATCGAAGGCAGTGCTGCTGCCCAGGAGGTCGCCGGCGGCGGTCGCGATGAGGTCTTCGAGGCGGAGGCCGTCGTGGGCTCCACCGATGACCTTCGACGCCGGATCCGCCAGCGCGGTGGCGGCCGGGTCGAGGTCGCTGACGTCCCAGCTCTCCCCCCAGGTGCCGTCCGACGGCAGGTCGCGGCCGATGTCGGCCAGGCGCCTCCCGCCCCATGGCTTGGGCACAAGCACGGGGGCAAGTCGCAGGGGTTGGTCCACGCGGGTCATTGGCGCTCTCGGTTCCTGGGGTTCGTTTCGGTCGGGTTGGCGTCCAGCGCGAGGGCGACCGCACCAAGCACCCCGGCACGGTCGCCGAGGCCGGGTGCGACCACCCAGCCGGACAGGTCGTCGCCGAGTTCATCGGCCACCAGGGCGCCGGCCAGCAGTTCCCTGGTCGAGGTTCGCACCGCCGCCAGCAGTCCCGGCAGGGCCAGCACGCCACCACCGAGCACCACGCGCTGCGGCGACACGACGTAGCCGACGGCGGCCACGGCCTGGGCGAGGTAGGAACTGACGATGGCGACGGCCTCGGCAGCCTCGGCGGCGTCGAGGTCCTCGCCGCGGCGGGCGAACCGAGCCTCGACCGACGGCCCAGCAGCCAATCCTTCGAGGCAGTCGCCGTGGAATCGACAGTTCCCGGCGAAATCGTCGTCCGGATGGCGGCGCACCGTCAGGTGGCCGACCTCCGGATGCAGCATGCCGTGCACGGGTTGGCCCGCCACCACGACGCCGCCGCCCACGCCGGTGCCCACGGTCAGGTAGACGAGGTTGTCCGTCCCGACACCGGCACCCCAGCGATGCTCGGCGACGGCCGCACCGTTGACGTCGGAATCGAAGGCGACCGGCAGGCCGGTGGCG
The DNA here is from genome assembly GCA_035267125.1 of Nitriliruptoraceae bacterium. Lineage (GTDB taxonomy): Bacteria > Actinomycetota > Nitriliruptoria > Nitriliruptorales > Nitriliruptoraceae > Salsipaludibacter. The sequence goes on from DATFMD010000309.1 coordinate 4,249, forward strand.
GCCTGCAGGCGCCCCACCACGTCGACACCCTGCCAGTGCGCCTTCGGCGTCGTCGTCAGGTGCCCGTGGGTCGGCGACTCCGGGTCGAGGTCGATCGGCCCGAACGTGGCGAGTCCGATCCCGTCGACGGGCCCCTCCCCCTGGGCGGTCCGCACGAATTCGACCATGCCGGCAATCGTGGCGTCCGGGGTCGTGGTCGCGAACCTGTGCAACGGGCCCAGGTCGTCGGGGCCACTGCCGGTGGCACACACGACCTTGGTGCCGCCAGCCTCGATGCCCACGATCCGGGCAGTGGCCTGGCTGGTCTGCACGGCTGGTTCCTTGCAGCGAATGGCGACGAGCGGTGCCCGGCCGTTCCGCACGGGCGATCGACCCGAGACCCTACTCGCGCGCGTCCACATGGGCCGCCCCCACAACCTGCCCAGCCCCAGCCCCCCAGTCCCTGCGTGCGCACACACGACGGCATCTCGTCCCCGATGCGCACACCACCCGCCGCAACCTCACCTCACGATCCAGCGTGCGCACACACGACGGAATCCCGCCCCTGACGCGCACACCACCCGCGGCAACCTCACCTCACGACCCAGCGTGCGC
>DATFMD010000310.1:0-11167 GCA_035267125.1 Nitriliruptoraceae bacterium
ATCACGTCCAGGAACTGTGTCCCGATGACCGGGTCGCCACCGATGCCGACGCAGGTGGAGATGCCGATGTCGGCCTGGGCGAGTTCGTGCATGATCTGGTAGGTCAGCGTGCCGGAACGCGACACGAGACCCACTCGGCCCGGGCTGGGAATGTCGGCAGGAATGATGCCCACGTTGGACTTGCCGGGCGAGATCAGACCCGGGCAGTTGGGGCCGATCAGTCGCGTGCCGCCACGCCGAACGACAGTGTCGTAGACATCGGTCATGTCCAGGACGGGGACCCCTTCGGTCACGGCCACGATCGTGGAGATGCCGGCATCGTGTGCCTCGAGAATGGCGTCCTTGGTGAACGGCGCCGGCACCATCACGAGTGACGTGTTCGCGCCCTCGTGCTCGACGGCCTCGGCGACCGTCGCATACACCGGTCGGTCCAGCTCCTCCCACACCGTTCCCCCCTTCCTCGGGTGGGTGCCCGCCACCACCTTGGTGCCGTAGTCCTGGTTGCGCCTGGCGTGGAACGTGCCCTGCGAGCCAATGCCCTGCACGACCACTCGCGTCTGCTCATCGATGAAGATCGACATGTTCGTGTGTCTCCTTGCGCACGTGTGTGCGGTGGTCGGTCAGGCGGTGGCCAGTTCGACGGCCTTTTCGGCGGCGTCGGCCATGGTCGCAGCGGGGATGACGCTGGGATGGGCGGCCTCGGTGAGGATGGCGCGCCCCTGTTCGGCATTGGTGCCGTCGAGTCGCACCACCAACTTCTGGGGAAAGTCACCCAGCCGGTCACAGGCTTCGAGGATGCCGTTGGCGACGTCCTCGCCTCGGGTGATGCCCCCGAACACGTTGACGAACACCGACGCAACGTCGGGGTCCGACAACACCAGCGACAGCGACTGCGCCATCACGTCGGCCGAGGCACCGCCGCCGATGTCGAGGAAGTTGGCGGCCTTCCCACCAGCCTGGGCGACCACGTCCAGCGTGGCCATCACCAGGCCGGCGCCGTTGCCCAGCACACCCACGGTGCCATCCAACTTGACGTACTGGATGCCCTGCTCCTTGGCCCGGGCCTCCAGCGGATCGTCGTTGTCGAGGCCCTCGACCTGCCATTCCTCGTAGTTGTCGTGGCGGAAGGCAGCGTTGTCGTCGAGGGTGACCTTGGAGTCCAGGGCGATCACGCGGCCGTCGCCAGTCTTGACCAGCGGGTTGATCTCCAGCAGGGTCGCGTCCTCGTTGCGCATCGCTGCGAACAGGTGTGTCAGCAGATCGGCGGCCTGGTCCAGCACGTCGTCGGGGAAGTTCGCCCGGGTCATGATGTCGCGGGCCATGTCGGTCGGAAGTCCATCGGTGGTCTCGGAAGGCAACAGGACCTGCTTGACGACGGCATCCGGACGGGTGCGGTTGACCTCCTCGATGTCCACACCACCCTCGCGCGAGGCGATCACGAGAACGCCCTTGTTGACGCGGTCGTGCATGATCGACAGGTAGTACTCCTCGGCGATGTCGCTGGCCGGTTCGACGTAGATCACGTTGACGATGTGGCCCTTGATGTCGAGGCCGAAGATGTCCTGCGCGTGCGCAACGGCCTCGTCGACGGACGTGGCGACCTTGACGCCGCCGGCCTTGCCACGGCCACCCGTCTTGACCTGCGCCTTGACCACCGTGACGGGGCCGAGTTCCTCGGCTGCCGCCCGGACCTCCTCGACGGTGCGGCACACCGCTCCCGGCGCAGGCACCGGGACGTCGTTGCGTCCGAACAGTTGCTTGCCCTGGTATTCGACGAGATCCATCGATGGTTCCTTCTGGGGAGGTGGTCTGGGGAGGTGGTGGGTTCGCGGTGCGGTTCGATGCCGCGCAGGTCGTGGAAGGCAACCGTAGGGCGCGCTGGCCACACCAGTGGAGCGAGGGCGCACGACCCGGCCCGCGACCGGGCGTTCGCGTCGACGGCGCACCGCCTGCTGCAGCGACGGGTCAGACGCGCTCGGGGATGTTGGACTGCACCCAGTCCGTGATGGTCTTCATCGGGGTGCCCGGCGTGAAGATCGCGGCGACACCCTTGTCCTTGAGGACGGGGATGTCCTCGTCGGGCACGATGCCCCCACCGAACACGACGATGTCGTCGGCGCCTTCGGCGGCCAGCAACTCGACCACGCGTGGAAACAGGGTCATGTGGGCGCCGGAGTGGATGGACAGTCCGATCGCCTGGGCATCCTCCTGGATGGCGGCTGCCACGATCTGTGCGGGAGTCTGGTGCAGGCCGGTGTAGATGACCTCGCACCCGGCGTCGCGCAGGGCTCGTGCGACCACCTTCGCGCCCCGGTCATGGCCGTCCAGGCCCGGCTTGGCAACGATCACCCTGATCGCCATGGATACTCCTTGTCAGGCGGACGTCCCATTGGCAGCCACGACGACTCGCACCGGCGTCCACCGCCTCCAGCGTAGTCACCGGCCCAACGTCGGGACGTCGCGCCGGAGGCCGCGGTTCGGGCGCTCGCCCGGTGGGGCGGATCGCCCGCTGACCGGCATGGTCGCACCGGACGCATCTCCTAGGCTGTGCGCTGCACGATCCCTGAGCGAGGACTGACAGATGGCCACCCCGACGGACATTCTCTCCACCGACGCGTGGCACGCCCTCGTCGAGCACCACGCCGACCTGGCCGACACGTCGCTGCGCGACCTGTTCGACACGGATCCCGGCCGGGCCGAACGCCTGACGTGGCAGGTCGCCGACCTGCATGTCGACATGTCCAAGCACGGCATCACCGACGAGACCGTGGCCGCGCTCGTGGCCGTGGCACAGGCCGCAGGAGTACCAGACCGAATCGCGGCGATGTACGCCGGCGCGCACATCAACACCACCGAGGACCGGGCCGTCCTGCACACGGCGCTGCGCCTGCCTCGCGATGCCGAACTGGTGGTGGATGGCCAGGACGTCGTGGCGGACGTGCACGCGGTCCTCGACCGGATGGGTGACCTCAGTGACCAGGTGCGATCCGGTGCCTGGCGCGGATTCACGGGCGAACGCATCAGCGCGGTCGTCAACATCGGCATCGGCGGGTCCGACCTGGGACCGGCCATGGCCGTGGAGGCGCTGGGTGCCCATGTCCAGCGCGACCTCCAGTTCCGCTTCGTGTCCAATGTCGACCCGGCCGACCTTGCCGAGGCCCTGGTCGGCCTCGACCCTGCCGGCACGCTGTTCATCGTCGCCTCCAAGACCTTCACGACGCTCGAAACGCTCACCAATGCGCGCCATGCACGCCAATGGCTGCTCGACGGCCTCGGGGCGTCCGACGAGGCCGTGGCGAGCCACTTCGTGGCCCTGTCGACCAATCGTGACGGTGTCGTGGAGTTCGGCATCGACGAGGCCAACATGTTCGAGTTCTGGGACTGGGTCGGGGGTCGCTACTCGATGACCAGTGCCATCGGCCTGTCGATCATGATCGCGCTGGGTCGACAGGGCTACGCCGACATGCTGGCCGGCTTCCACGCCGTCGACGAGCACTTCCGAACGACGCCGCTGGCCGACAACGTGCCGGTCCTGCTGGGCATGCTCGCGTGCTGGTACGTCAACCTCGAGGGAGCCCAGTCGCACGTCGTGTTGCCCTACGCCAACTACATGCGCCGGTTTCCCGCCTACCTCCAGCAACTCACGATGGAGTCCAACGGCAAGTCGGTGCGCTGGGACGGCACGGCGGTGAGCACCCTGACCGGGGAGGTGTACTGGGGCGAGCCGGGCACCAACGGACAGCACGCGTTCCACCAACTCCTCCACCAGGGCACGGTCACGGTTCCGGCCGACTTCATCGGCTTCGCCACCGCGGTGACCGCCGACACGCTGACGGCCGCGGCCGTCAGCGAGATGCACGACATCCTGATGGCCAACATGCTCGCCCAGTCATCCGCCCTGGCGTTCGGGCGCAGTCCCGAGGAACTTCGCGACATGGGCGTCGAGGACGACCTCGTCGGGCCGAAGACGATGCCAGGCAATCGACCGAGCACGACGATCCTGGCTCCCAGCCTCACCCCATCGACCCTGGGCCAACTGATCGCGCTGTACGAGCACCAGACCTTCACGCAGGGCGTCGTCTGGGGCATCGACTCGTTCGACCAGTGGGGTGTGCAACTGGGCAAGGAACTGGCCAACGGGCTGACCCCCTTCGTTGCCGAGGGCACTCCACCCGAGCCGCCGGCCGACGCGTCCACGACGGCCCTCGTCGAGACCTATCGGCGCCTGGGCGACCGCGACTCGGGACACGATGGCGAGCCCCCGGCGTGACGACCAGCCGTGGAACTGCAGGCGTGCGGATACCGTCGACGCCATGACCAGCAGCCCCGACTCCGACGCGAGTTCCCGGGACCCGGCGGGGTCCGATCAGCCCACACCGGGCGATCCGGCCGAACTCGAGTACGGCCCGTCCGGCTACCTGCCGGCCAAGGCGTCGGCACGCGCCCGCAAGATCGTGCTGCGTGCACCGCTGGGCATCCAATGGGTGATCGGCGCCGTCGTGGCCGGCATCGTCGTGGTCGTCGCCGGCGCCATGTGGCTCGGCCAGTCAGGGCCTCCTACCGCCCCGTACGTGGAGACGGTGGCCATCACCGACGTCGACGACACGCTGGTCCTCGACGACCTCGACGCCCTGGTGGTCACGGCTGCGGGACCCGTGGTGGTGTTCGCCGATGCCGCCGACCTCGGCCTGTGCCCCGAGAATGGCCGCATCGAGGGTGACGCCGGTGTCTGGTCCGCCAGTACCGGTCGGGGGTTCGGGGTCGACTCCCTGCCCCACCACCCGACGATCGTGCACGATGGCATCCTGTACGTGGACCCGAATCGCACGATCGAAGGTCCCCGACCCTCGACGACGGTGGAACCACCGGGCTGCTGACCGGCTCCGGCCCGAGTCAGACACGCACCAGGGGGGCGTACGCCAGCAGCAGCTGCTTGCGACCAACACTGTCGAAGTCCACGGTCGCCTCGGCGTCCTCTCCCCCTCCGGTCAGCGACCGCACGACGCCATCGCCATAGGAGGTGTGCACGACTCGGTCGCCGACACGGAACTCGACGCCGTCCATCTCCAGCACCTCCCGGTCGCGGACGCGACGGGCGGCCGAGGAGGTCCCCGTGGCGGCTTCGTGACGAACCAGGCCCGCCGGAATCTCGGACAGGAACCGCGACGGGGGATTCCACGAGGACCCGCCCCACAGCATGCGGTGGTCGGCGTGGGTGAGGAAGAGCCGGTCCTCGGCCCGCGTGATGCCCACATAGGCCAGGCGTCGTTCCTCGGCAAGTTCCTCGGGATCGTCCATGGATCGCACGTGCGGAAACACGCCGTCCTCCATCCCGATCAGGAACACCAGCGGGTACTCGAGGCCCTTGGCGTTGTGCAGCGTCATCAGGGTGACCTGGCCGAGATCCTCCTCGGCGGACTCCTCGAGATTGTCCTGCTCGCTGACCAGTGCGATGGACTCGAGGAAGGTGGCCAACCCCTCGCCGCCACGGCCCTCGAACTCGCGCGCCACGGACTGGAGTTCCCGCAGGTTCTCCTCGCGCGACAGGCCCTCCACCGTCTTGCCCGCCAGCACTTCCTCCATCAGGCCCGTGTCGTCCCACATCGCCTCGACCAGGTCTGCGACCGAGACGTCCGGGTCGTCGACCTTGTCGTGCAGGGCATCGACGACGGCCACGAATTCCTCGACCGCGTTGACGCCGCGTGCACCCAGGGTCGTGATGGCGGCGACGTCGCGCGCGGCGGCCATGAACGACGTGCCGGCGACCGCGGCGTGGTCGGCGATGGCTTGTTCGGTCTTGTCGCCGATGCCGCGCTTGGGCACGTTCACGATGCGTCGCGCGGCCTCGTCGTCGGTCGGGTTGACGAGCACGCGGGCATAGGCCAGCAGATCCTTGATCTCGCGGCGTTCGTAGAACCGCAGGCCACCGATGATCTGGTACGGCGTGCCGACCCGCACGAACACGTCCTCGAGCACGCGTGACTGCGCGTTGGTGCGGTAGAAGACGGCCACGTCGTCGAAGCCGATGTCGGCATCCAGGCGCAGTCGTTCCACCTGTTCGCTGATCCAGGCCGCCTCGTCGTGTTCGTCGTTGGCGTGGTAGACCACGATCGGCTCACCCGGTCCCCGATCGGTCCACAGGTCCTTGTGCTCTCGGCCGTCGTTGTTGGCGATCACCGCATTGGCGGCATCCAGGACGGTCTGGGTCGACCGGTAGTTGCGCGTCAGCGGCACCACCGCCGCGTCCGGGTAGTCCACCTCGAAATCGAGGATGTTGCGGATCGTCGCACCCCGGAAGCGGTAGACGCTCTGGTCGGGGTCTCCGACCACCATCAGGTTGCGGTGCCCGCCGGCCAGCAGTTGGACCAGGTGGTACTGCGCGCGGTTGGTGTCCTGGTACTCGTCGACGAGCAGGTACTCGAAGCGGCGTTGCCAGTGTTCGAGCACGTCGGGGAACAGCTGGAACACCTCGACGGCCTTGACGATCAGGTCGTCGAAGTCGAGGGCGTTGTTGGCCAACAGCTGCTGTTGGTAGTCGCGGTACACGTCGGCGACCACCGTCTCGGGCCACTGGGTGGCGCCGTCGCGGAAGCTTTCGAAGTCGACCAGCTCGTCCTTGGCCGCACTGATGGCATGCTGCACGGCACGCGCCGACAGCCTGCGGTCGTCGATGCCCATGTCCTTGAGGATGCGCGCGATCACTCGGCGCGAGTCCTGGGCGTCGTAGATGGTGAAGTTGGACGCGTAGCCCAGCCGTGACAGTTCACGCCGCAGGATCCGGACCGCGGCCTTGTGGAACGTGGTGACCCACATCTTGTCGCCCAGCCGCGAGCCGACCATGCCCGACACCCTGGTGGCCATCTCGCCCGCGGCCTTGTTGGTGAAGGTGATCGCCAGGATCGCGAAGGGGCTGACCCCCTGGTCGATGAGGTGGGCGATGCGGTGGGTGAGCACACGCGTCTTGCCCGACCCCGCACCCGCGACGACCAGGACCGGCCCCTCGGTCGTGGTCACGGCCTCGAGTTGTTGCGGGTTGAGCCCTTCCAGTGGTGATCGGCGACCCGTGCGTTCGGGTGCCACGACGTCGCCGTTGGCCCGTGCACGAGCACGGGCGATGGCGGCTTCGACGTCGGTCACGGGGCGGCCTGCGGTCGGGAGTCGGTCGGGCCCGGGGTCGGGCCCGGGATCGGCGAGGGTGCCTCGCCGCGCCACGAGGCTACCGACGTGGTCGGACACTCCCGTGGCCCATCCGGCGACCGTGGACGACGATCACGGTCGGACGAACCCGATCGTGATCGGATAGCTGTAGGCCTCGGCCCGCGACGCCTTGACGGCGGCCACGATCGGCAGGATCAGCCACAGCATGAACCCCACGATCGCCAGTGGGATGGTGGCGATCAGGGTGATGACGGGCAGGCTCGCCACGATCAGCAGGATCCCGTACAGGAACATGGACAGCTGGAAGTTGAGGGCCTCGGATGCGTTCTGGGCCACGAACGGGTCCTCGTCGCGCTTGAGCACCCAGACCAACAGGGGGCCCAGGAATCCCATGCCGACCACCGACGAGGCGACGATCCCGGACACGTGGGCCAACAGTGCCCAGTTGCGCGCCGACTCGCCGACCAGCACCGCCCCGTCATTCGCGGGGGACGGACCGGGCCCACCCGCACCGGCCGTGGACGTTGCCGCGGGCGGCCAGGCGACCGGACCGTCGCCGGTCGTGGTGCCGGCACCGCCCGGACCGGGAGGTGGCGGCGGTGAGATGGTCCCACCGCCCGGCCGGGTCGGTGATGCCTCGACATCCTTCGCAGGCGGCGCATCCCCAGACGCATCTCCGGCGGGCGCATCACCAGCCGGCGCATCACCAGCGGGCGCGCCTCCTGGATGCTCGGCGTGCACCGCCACCCCGTGATCGGCAGCCACGTCGACCGGTCCGGACGAGCCAGCGGGCTCGGCGTGGGCGGCCTCGCTCGGCCACGCGGCAGCGTCGTCGGCCGCACCGTCGTCGGGAGCCGCATCGTCGGGAGCGATGTCGTGGTCGGTGAGGTGGTCGGCGTCGTGGTGGGTGTCGTCGTCGATGGCGGGGGTCATGGCAGCGTCCTGGTCGTCGTGCCCGACCGACATGCTCCCTGCCTCACCCTCCAGGGGCGTTCCGCACACCACGCAGGTCGTGGCATCGTCGGCGGTGGGCGTCTGGCAGCCCGGGCAGGTCTTCATGGTCGGGGATCCTTTGCGTGTCGACCCCATGGTGTCCCACGTCGGGCCCGGCCCACCTCAGGGACTGCCCCACTGCCCCCCTGATGTGCCCCGACCCCACGGGCCGGGCGCTGCCGCGGCCCCGTCACCCACGAGGAGGTGCCCCACTGGCCTGCCACCCGTCGGTGCGAACCGCAGCCACGTGGCGGCCTCGATGACGACGACCGTCGTCTACTCCCATTCGATCGTGCCCGGCGGCTTGGAGGTGATGTCGTAGACCACGCGGTTGACCCCGTCCACCTCGTTGGTGATGCGCGACGAGATCCGCGCCAGCACGTCGTGGGGCAAGCGCGCCCAGTCGGCAGTCATCGCGTCCTCCGACGACACCGCCCGGATCACGATCGGATGACCGTACGTGCGTCCGTCACCCTGCACCCCGACGGAGCGCACCGTGAGCAGCGCCGCATAGGACTGCCACAACTCGTCCTCGAGGCCGGCCTCGCGGAACTCGTCCAGGGCGATGCGGTCGGCGGCCCTGACGAGGTCGAGGCGTTCCTGGGTGATGTCGCCGACGATGCGCACCGCCAGCCCGGGACCCGGGAACGGTTGGCGACGCACCATGTCGTTGGGCAGGCCCAACTGGCGTCCGAGCGCGCGCACCTCGTCCTTGAACAGGTCCCGCAACGGTTCGACCAGTTCGAAGTCGAGGTCGTCGGGCAGGCCCCCGACGTTGTGGTGGGACTTGATCGTCGACGACGAGTCGGAGCCGCCCGACTCGATCACGTCCGGGTACAGCGTCCCCTGCACGAGGTACTTGGTCCCGGGGGCGTCGGCGTAGATGTCGCGGGCGGCTCCCTCGAACTCACGAATGAAGGCTTCGCCGATCACCTTGCGCTTGGTCTCGGGATCGCTGATCCCCGCCAACTTGGCCAGGAACCGGTCGGCGGCCCTGACATGCACCAGGTCGACGTGGAAGTGGTCCCGGAAGGTGGCCTCGACCTGGGCGCCCTCGTCGTGGCGCATCAGGCCATGGTCGACGAACACGCAGGTCAACTGGTCGCCGACGGCGCGATGGACGAGCGCGGCGGCCACCGATGAATCCACACCTCCCGACAGGCCGCACAGGACCGGCCGGTCCCCGACCTGGTCACGGATGCGATCCACCAGGTCGTCGATGATGTTGGTGGGCGTCCAGTCCGGCGTGATGCCGGCGCCATCGACGAGAAACGCGGTCAACAGGTCCTGCCCACGGGGCGTGTGCGACACCTCGGGGTGGTACTGCACGCCGAACATGGCACGCTCCGGGTCCTCGATGGCCGCGCACGGTGCCGCTCCCGTGGCTGCAACGACTGCGAAGCCCGGCGGCGCCTGGGACACGGCATCACGGTGTGACATCCACACCGACTGCGTCGGCGGCGAGTCGGCCAGCAGCACTGACCCTGCGCCGTCGACGACCAGGTCGGTGTCGCCGTATTCGGCGACATCGGAATGGGCCACCGTGCCGCCCAGCAACTGGACCATCAACTGCTGGCCGTAGCAGATGCCCAGCGTGGGCACCCCAAGTGCGAGGATGTCGGGATCCATCGTGGGCGCGCCCTCGGCGTACACGGAGGCAGGGCCGCCCGACAGCACGAGCGCGGCCGGGTTGGCGGCCTCGACCTCGGCGGCCGTGATGGTGTGGGGCACGATCACCGAGTGGACGCTGGCCTCGCGCACCCGGCGCGCGATCAACTGGGCGTACTGGGCCCCGAAGTCGACGACGAACACGGTCGGCACGGCAGTGGCCTGGACAGGCAGTTCGAGGGGCACGGCTCAGCCTCCCACGGCCAGGGTGACCGTCTGGAGGTCACGCAGGGTCTCGGAACCACAGACCGCCATGGCGCGTTGGAGTCCCCCGAACAGGTTGACCGTGCCGTCGTCGCGGTGCGCCGGTCCGGTGAGCAGCTGTTCCAGGGTGCCCCGGGTCTCGACGCGTTCGAAGCGGCCACGGGGCAGCTCGTGGTGGGCGGCGGACAGGCCCCAGTAGGTCCCGTCGCCGGGTGCCTCCTCTGCGGCCGCCAGGGCACGGCCGACCATGACCGCGTCGGCTCCGCACGCGATCGCCTTGGCGACGTCACCACCGGTGCGCAGCCCGCCCGATGCGATCACCTGCACGTAGCGACCCGACTCGAGGTGGTAGCGATTGCGGGCTGCGGCGACGTCGGCGATGGCGGTGGCCCGGGGCATGCCGATGCCCAGGGCCCGATGGGTCGTGGACACGCTGGAACGGCCGATCCCGGCCAGGATGCCCACGGCGCCGGTCCGCATCAGGTGCATGGCCGCTTGTCCGGACGCCACGCCCCCGACCACCACGGGGATGTCGTAGCGAGCCGTGAACGACTTGAGGTCGAGCGGTGCACTGGCGTCGGCCGGCGTCACCTGCTGGGCAGTCACTGCCACGCCCTGCACCACCAGCACGTCCAGGCCGGCCTCCAGGGCGGCGGCGTGGTAGCGCTCGACCTTCTGCGGGGTCAGGCTGCCGGCGGCGTAGCCGGAGCGGCCCAGTTCCTCGACCCGTTGCCCGATCAGGGCTTCGCGGACCGGCTGGTCGTACAACTGCTGCAGTCGCGCCGTCGCGTCCGGACCCGGTTCGAGCGTGGCGATCTCGGCCAGGACCTCGATGGGGTCGTCGTAGCGCGTCCACAGGCCCTCGAGGTTGAGCACGCCGAGGCCACCGAGGTCACCGATGGCGGCCGCGGTCGCCGGGGAGGTCACGGCGTCCAGCGGCGCACTGAGCAGCGGGAGGTCGAGGCGATAGGCGTCGAGCTCCCAGCCCAGGTCCACCAACGAACGGTCGCGGGTTCGTCGGGTCGGCACCAGCGAGATCTCGTCGAGGTCCACACCCCGGATGGCCATGCGGCCACCCCCAAGGTCGATGTCTGTCACGGTCTGGATCGCTTGTCGGCGGCGGTGGCCAGCCTACTTGTCCCGG
>DATFMD010000311.1:0-3933 GCA_035267125.1 Nitriliruptoraceae bacterium
TGCGCACACCGGCAGCCCGGGGACCGCAGTGTGCGCACCAGCGACGACATACCGGCCGAACTGCGCACACCGGCAGCCCGGGGACCGCAGTGTGCGCACCAGCAACGACATACCGGCCGAACTGCGCACACCGACAGGAACGGTGCGACGTCAGGTGACCGGGTGGACCAGGACGGTGGCCCAGCAGGCGATGCCTTCGCCACGGCCGATGGACCCCAGTCGATCGGTGGTCGTGGCCTTGACCGACACGGCGGTGAGGTCGACCGCCAACGCTGCCGCCAGCGCCGAACGGATGGCGGCGACGTGCGGCCCGATCCGCGGTTGCTGGGCGATCACGGTGGCGTCGAGGTTGCCCACGGCATGGTCACGTTCGGTGACGGCGGCCATGGTCCGTTCGAGCAGCACCATCGAGTCGGCGTCGGCCAGTTCTTCGGTGTCCACGCCGAAGAACGAGCCGAGGTCGCCCAGTGCAAGTGCCCCCAGCAGGGCATCGACCACGGCGTGGGCCAGCACGTCGGCATCCGAATGGCCGGCAAGGCCCTGCGTCTCGGACACGGTGTGGCCCGCCAACAGCAGTGGTCGAGGAGCCGGGGCGAACGCGTGGACGTCGAATCCGGTGCCGATGCGCATCACGAGTCCTGTTCGTCGAGGTGTCGATCGACGGCGCCGCCGGCAACCACCGCCTCGGCCAACACCAGGTCGGCGGGCATCGTGACCTTGAAGGCCAGCGCGGACCCCGGTGTCACCGCCACCCGCCCGCTGAGGGCCCCGGTTTCGAGCAGTTCCTCGACCAGGCCGAGGTCGTCGGTGGCCGTGGCCCCGCGGGTCGCCGCCACCTCGTGGGCCCGGACCAGGACGGCGCGCGGGAAGACCTGCGGGGTCTGGACCCCGATCATGCCCGACCGGTCGAGGGTGGCCTCCACCGTGTTGTCGCGCGAGACCCGCTTCAGGGTGTCGGCCACCGGCAGGCCCGGGGCAGCCGCCACGACCTCCGCGTCGCCGGCCAACGAGGCCACCACGCGGTCGACGGCCTCCCGCACGACACCCGGCGGCACGAACGCGCGAGCCGCGTCGTGCACCGCCACGACGTCCACGTCGTCGGACACCAGCGCCAGTCCGGCTGCCACCGACGCGGTCCTGGTGGCACCCCCGGCCACAACCTCGATCGTGGGACGGTCGTTCGAAGCGTCGGTGCCACCGTCGTCATCCGGGTGCTGACTCGAACCTGCCGGCGCTGCGAGGGACTCCTGGGCCCGCTGGACCCATGCCGCCGGCACCACCACGACGAGGTGCTCGATCCCTCCGGCCCGCAGGCCCTCGATCGCCCAGACCGCCAGCGGGCGGCCGCCGACTTCGACGAACGCCTTGGGCAGGTCGTGACCGAGCCGCTCACCGGAGCCGGCCGCGACCACGATGCCCACCACCTCCGTCCTGGCCACGCTGTCACCTTCGTCGAGGTCCGGGGGTGTCGCCGGACTGCCATGCAACCCGATCACGTCCCGCGGCACCACCACGACGTGCGGTGGCCGTCGGTCCGTGGTGACCTGGTCGTCGTGACGTGAGGGTCGCCACGAGAGGTCGCCACGAGAGGTCGCCACCTGAGGGTCGCCACCTGAGGGTCGTGACGTGAGGGTCACCGCGTGAGGGTCGTCTCGTGAAGCCACAGCGCGAGGTCGCAACGCGACGTCGTCACGAGAGGATGGTGGGGTGTGCTGTCTCGCCTTTCAGCGACAATCCCCAGAATCCCGCGAGCCTGCCGGAATTGTCGCTCCAAGGCGAGACGGGGGTACCTCGCCGGCCCGGCAGGGGCGAGCCTGCTGGGCCTTCGCCCGACCCGGATCCACGAACCCCAACGAGCATCCATTCGCTTCCGGACTCGTCGTCGCTGGGGTGTCGGCCGACGTCGCTGGGTGTCGGCCGACGACTGGTCGCCTCAACCAGGTCGTCGCGGCGCGGGAGCGAACGTCGAACCCGGGACGGCGAGGACGTCGGCGAGGACGTCGGCGAGGACGTCGGCGAGCAGGGCCAGCGTCGGTGCGAGCGGCAGGCCGACCACGGTGGTGTCGAGACCGGCCATCTCGGTGACGAAGGCAGCGGCCGCCCCCTGGACGGCGTAGGCCCCGGCCTTGCCCTCCCACTCCCCCGTCGCCAGGTACCAGTCGAGGTCCGCCGTCGACAGTTGCCGGAAGGTCACGGCGGTGGTCGCCACCACCGACCGGACGTCGCCGTCGGCAGCCACCGCGACGCCGGAATGGACCTCGTGGGTGACCCCGGACAGGACGGCCAACATCGTCCTGGCCTCGTCGGCGTCTCGGGGCTTGCCGAGTTCACCGCCGTTGCGGGCCACCACGGTGTCGCCGGCCACCACGACGTCCGACGCCGGCCGCCGTCGAGCCACCGCGGTTGCCTTGTCGATCGCGAGTCGCTCGGCCAACGCCATCGGCACCTCGTCCGCCCGCCGCGACTCGTCGACGTCGGCCGGCTCCACCACCGGGACCAGCCCGACGCGCGCCAGCAACTCGAGTCGACGTGGCGACCCCGACGCCAGCACCAGCGTCCGTCCCGACGCCGCCAGCAGGCCCGTCACGGGATGACGCTTCGACGTGTCCATGCAGAGTCCTCACGACGGGCGGGCCGGGACAGTTGCAGCGTAGGTGTGCGGCAGTTCGCCACCGATCACAGACCGACATCAGGGCCGGTTGCGACCGAACGTGTCGTGGGCCGGCACCCAGTCGCCGTGCAGGATCGCCGCGGACAACGAGATCTCGCCCGCCAGCACGACGGCCGCACAGATCTCGGCGAACTTGTCGACCTTGCCGGTCCCGTAGCACCCAAGCACGTCGAGGCACTCCCGCTGTGTCGCGAGTCCGGTGCCGCCGCCATAGGTGGCCACGATCAGCGACGGCAGCGTCACCGACCAGTAGTAGTCGCCGTTGTCGAGCAGTTGCGTGTAGGTGATGGACGATTGCGACTCGGCCACGTTCGCGGCGTCCTGGCCCGTGGCGATGAACAATGCCGCCAGCGCGTTGGCGGCGTGCGCGCCGTTGCTGGCGGAGCCGGCCAGGAACGCGCCGGCGTTGGAGATCTGCCGGTGGTGGAACAGGGTCTCGGTCTCCACCCCCATCAACTCACGCAGTGGCTCGCGTCGCACCACAGCCTCCGCCACCACGCGGCGGCCACGGGTCTGCAGCGTGTTCATCTGCGAATGCTTCTTGTCGGTGTCGATGTTGCCCGACAGAAGGAAGTGCGGATGGTCGGGGTGGGTGTCCCGGATCCACTCACTGGCTGCCAGGGTTGCCTTGCCGGTCAGGTTCTGGCCCGCCGCGTCGCCGGTGGTGTAGTTGAAGCGCAGGAACCGCATCGGCCCGACCGCGTACTGGTCGATGTCGTGCAGCACCCCGGACCGCGTCGTGGCGCCGGCGACGTCCCGGATCTGGGGGAAGTGCTCGTCCACCCATGTCCCGAACTCGCGCGCCTGCCTCGCATCCGGGAAGGTGAAGACCGGGGAACGCTGCATGGACTCCTCGACCACCGTGGTGATGACGCCCCCACAGCGCGACAGCAGCCGCATCCCGCGGTTGTAGCTGGCCACCAGCGTGCCCTCGGTCGTGGCCATGGGAACGTAGAAGTGGCCGCGTGCGGCCTCGCCGCGGACGTGCAACGGTCCGGCCAGGCCGATCGGTACCTGGGCGACGCCCAGGAAGTTCTCGATGTTGCCGGGAAGGGTGGACGGCTCGATCGAGTAGGTGCCCACGTCGCGCAGGTTCGCACCGGTCTGCGTACGCACGAAGTCGCGACGACGCTCCGCCATCTCGGTGGTGTGGTCGTCGGCGGGATCGCGCGGCACCCGCGGCGGCACGTCGCCGGCGGCCCGATCCCCGTGATCCGTGACGCCGACTCCGTCAGTCGCATCAGCCATGCACACCCCTCCCG
>DATFMD010000312.1:0-5407 GCA_035267125.1 Nitriliruptoraceae bacterium
TCGAAGTCACCGCGGTAGCGACTGCCGGCCACCAATGCGCCCAGGTCGAGCGTGTAGAGGTGCTTGTCGCGCAGGGTGTCGGGAACGTCGCCGCCGGCGATGAACTGTGCCAGCCCCTCGACGATGGCAGTCTTGCCAACACCCGGTTCACCGATCAGGACCGGGTTGTTCTTGGTGCGACGCGACAGCACCTGCATGACCCGCTCGATCTCGCGGTGGCGACCGATCAGGGGGTCGAGTTCGCTGTCGCGCGCGGCCTGGGTCAGGTTGCGGCCGAACTGGTCCAGGACGGTCGAGCCCTCCTTGGAGCTGCCGGAACCGGGACCGACGCCGGCACCCTGCTTCTCGCCGGTGCCGGTGTCCGAGGAGCCACCCGAGAGCAACTGGATGGTCTGCTGGCGGACCCGGTTGAGGTCGGCGCCGAGCTTCTGCAGCACCTGTGCGGCCACACCCTCACCCTCGCGGATCAGGCCGAGCAGGATGTGCTCGGTCCCGATGTAGTTGTGGCCGAGTTGGAGCGCCTCGCGCAGCGACAACTCGAGCACCTTCTTGGCGCGGGGGGTGAAGGGAATGTGGCCGGCCGGCGCAGTCTGGCCCTTGCCGATGATCTCGGTGACCTGCTCACGAACGGATTCCAGCGAGATGTTGAGGGATTCGAGTGCCTTGGCGGCCACGCCCTCGCCCTCGTGGATGAGCCCGAGCAGGATGTGCTCGGTGCCGATGTAGTTGTGGTTGAGCAGCCGGGCCTCCTCCTGGGCGAGGACGACGACACGGCGGGCCCTGTCGGTGAAACGCTCGAACATGGTTGCTCTCCTTCGACGAACCGGTCACGTCCCGGCACGGACCCTGTCACCCCATCGTAAACCCATGGGCCGGGCGATGTCCGCATCGCGTTGGCCGATGACGACAACGACCGTGGCCCGTGGACGGTGGTTCGGGAGTCGAGACGGTATGGACTGGTCGGGCGGGTCGCCCGTGACATGCGCGCGCTGCACGCAGATGTGGTGCCAACCAGCCACGCATCCCTCCCTGTGCGTGCGCGTGCTGTGCGTGCGTCGCCAGCCGTCCGTGGCGCGACGCCGACTCATTGGCGTCGCCGCCCTTCCCGCTCGCCCCAGGGCACGCGGACCCGCCCGAAAGTACTGCTCGGGGCTGCCCCTGCGTGCGCTGCGGGCCGTACCGTGCGGTCAACCGATGGTGTCGATCCCAGGGACGCCGTCGAGCCAGTTCCCGGAGTTCAACGCATGCACTGGACCCTCGCAGACATCGGCGACCTGTCCGGTCGTGTTGCCGTCGTCACCGGGGCGACCTCCGGACTTGGCCTGGCGACAGCACGCGCCCTGGCCGCGGCCCGGGCGCGGGTCGTCTTCGCCACGCGCGACCGGGACCGCACCGAGAACGCCATCGCCCAGGTCCGCGACGAACTTCCCGGCGCCCGCCTCGACCATGTCCAGCTCGACCTCGCAGACCTCGGCTCGATCGCCGCCGCAGCCGCAAGCCTGCACGAGCTGGTTCCCCGGTTGGACATCCTGGTGAACAACGCCGGAGTCATGAACGCACCCCTGCGACGCACCGTCGACGGCTTCGAGCTGCACATCGGGGTCAACCATCTCGGCCACTTCGCCTTCACCGGACAGGTCATCGACCTGATGGCCGATGCCCGTGACCCCCGCGTGGTCACGGTGTCGTCGAACATCGCCCGGCTGGGGTCCCTGCGCCTCGACGACCCCAACTGGCGCAACGGGCGCTACAACTCGTGGCGGGCCTATGCCCAGTCCAAGCTTGCGAACCAGGTCTTCGCCATCGAACTGCATCGACGATTGCGATTGGCCCGATCACCGATCGCCTCGCTGGCGGCGCACCCCGGCTACGCGGCCACCAACCTGTCGACCAAGGGCAACAGGCTGCGTGGCGGCTTCATCGCCACCATCGGTGACACGGTGTTCTCGCTGGCCGACAAGGTCGCCGCACAGGATGCCACCGACGGCGCATTGCCCCAGTTGTTCGCGGCGACGGCACCGATCGCCGCCTCGGGCCACTACTACGGCCCCGCCGGCGTGCTGGGCATGAAGGGCCCACCCACCGAGGTGCCGCTGCACGCAGCCGCACGGTCAGAGGCGGAGGGCACGAAGCTGTGGGAGTTGTCGTCGACGCTCACGGGCATCGCGTTCCCGTTCGACGACGCCATGCCCCCGCGCAGCAACGTCGCCTGACACGCTGCTCCTGCGCATCTCCCCCGGAACGTGCCGCGACCGTTCGACGCAGATCCGGGTGACCACGGCATCGCCGCCTGGACGACCACCGCAACGCGCTTGCCCGGGCGATCGCCGGATCGCCGGCCCGGACCGGTCTACCGTGTCGGTCATGCCTCCCACCACCCACATCGCCGGCACCCTCCACTTCAAGGTCAATCGCTTGCTCGAGCGATTGCGACGGTGGCAGGGGTTCACCGAGGACGTCGTTGGCTACACCGGCTACGGCGCGTCGGGCGAGGCCGGCGACGTGGTCCGCGTCTTCGGACGGGTCGTCCTCGTCGATCCCGACGTGGTCGGCGGGGCGGCAGCGGATGCCAGCGCCACCGAGTCCGAACTCGACGACGCCCAACATTCTCGCGGATGGCGCAACTTCCTGGGCACACCCGCCGTGTTCGCGCCTGTCTCGGTGACCGTGGGGGACGCCACACGCACCACCTCGACCGACTGGAGCGGCTACCTCGACGTCGAACTCCACGGCCACGGCCTCGATCCCGGGTGGCACCGCGCCACGATCACGTGCGCGAACGGCACCGCCATCCGGGCCGACATCCGCATCTTCAATCCCCAGGCGACCGTCGGGATCGTCAGCGACATCGACGACACGGTCCTGGTCACGCTGCTGCCCCGGCCGCTGCTCGCCTTCTGGAACACCTTCATGCGCTCGGAGGTCGCCCGCGAACCGGTCCCCGGAATGGCCGCGCTGGGCAAGCGCATCCTGCTGCGCTTCCCCAACGCGCCGGTCGTGTACTTGTCGACGGGTTCATGGAGCATCGCGCCAGTGCTGGTGCGGTTCCTGCGTCGCCACGGCTTTCCCGCCGGCCCGCTGCTCCTCACCGACTGGGCACCGACCAACACGGGATGGTTTCGGAGCGGACAGGACCACAAGCGTCGCTCACTGGAACGACTCCATCGCGAGTTTCCCGACGTCGAGTGGATCCTGGTGGGTGACGACGGCCAGCACGACCCCCTGATCTACCGTGCCTTCGCCCAGCGCCACCCCGAGTCGGTCCGCGCGATCGCCATCCGCACCCTCACGACCGCCGAGCAGGTCTTCTCCCACGGCTTTCCGGGCCCGAAGGAGGCGCTGCCGGGGCCCAATCCTCCGGTTCCGGTGCTCTACGGCCGCGATGGACATGCCCTGGAGGTGGTGCTGGCCGACTACGACGCCGACCGCTACGGACCGACGGGCGCACCCTTCGGTCCTGCTGGCGCCGCGACGGATGACGGGTCGACCAGCGGCCTGTCCACGCCCGACGCACCGACCAACGCCAGCGCAGGAACGCCGGCCAGCTGAGCGCGCTCGACGGACCCGCGAGCCCGGTGCCATGCTGGGCACCACGTGTCGCGGACTCCTGCCTCCACGTCCCAGCGGCTGCACCGCCGGCGCCCGTCCGGATCTCGCCAGGCTCGTCGGGTTCGACCAACGTGGCGCCTTCCTACGGATCGCCAGCGAAGTGGCGCGCCAACTGTGCCTCGACGGTGGCCGGATCGCTGGCGACGTCGTAGCCCAGGTGCGCCGGTGCGGGTGCATCTCCACGCGCGAGCATGCCCTCCCGTGCCATCACCTCGACCTGCCCCAGCAGCGGTGCCCAGAACCCGCCATGGTCCAGGAACACCAGCGGCTTGTCGAGCAGGCCCAGCCGGCGCCACGCCAGCACCTCCATGGCCTCGTCCAGGATTCCCAGGCCGCCGGGGAACACGACGAAGGCGTCGGCGCGGTCCAACAACTCACGCTTGCGCTCGGCAGGGGTGTCGGTGACGACCAGGTCGTGGGCGCCGTCGTCGGCGATGCCCAGGTCCACGAATTGGCGCAGCGTGACCGCCACCACCTCGCCGCCGACCGCCCGACACGAGTCCGCCACCGAACGCATCATGCCGGTCAGGGTGCCGCCGTACACCAGCGTCCAGTTGCGGGCGCCGATCCTCGTGCCGAGTTCGTCGGCCAGGTCGCGGTAGGCCTGGTCGACGTCGGCAGCCGACGAGGCGAAGACGGTCACGGAAGGCATCGAGGCCTGGTTGGCGACCACGGTCAGCGATACTCAGGATTGGGGAAGTCCCACCGGGTGCCGTCGTCCCATTCGGACCGGACGTTGCCGTGGGCGGGGACACCACCGTTGTCGACGAGCATGCGCGCGGTGTGCAGCAGGTTCCAGGTCATGAAGGTGGTGTTGCGGTTGGTGAAGTCGTTGTCGAAGCCGACCGGGATCTCGCCCTCGTCGGGTTCGTCGCCGTAGCTGGGGCCCGGCCCCACCTCACCGATCCACCCGCTGTCGGCCTGTGGCGGGACCATGTAGCCAAGGTGTTGCAACGCGTAGAGGGTGCCCATGGCGACGTGCTTCACGCCGTCCTCGTTGCCGGTCACGATCACGCCACCGGTGCGCCCGTAGTAGCGGTACTGGCCCTTGTCGTTGGTCTGGCCCGACAGCGCGTAGAGCCGTTCGATGACCCGGGACGCCACCGACGACCGCGCGCCCAGCCAGATGGGCGTACCCAGGACCAGGATGTCCGCTGCGAGGATGCGTTCGGCCAGTGCCGGCCACTCGTCGATGTCGGCCCCCTGCTCGGTCATGTCCGGCTGTACCCCGGGAGCGATCTCGTGGTCCACGGCCCTGATGGAGTCGACGGTGACCCCGTTCGCCTCCATGATGGCGATCGACTTGTCCATCAGGGTCTGGGTGTGCGACTCGCCTGGCGACGGCGTCAGCGTGCAATTGACGTAGACGGCGGTCAGGTCGTCGTAGCTGGCAGGCGGTGTGGGCATGGTCGATCCTCGTTGGTCGCTGCCAACCTAACCCCGCCGCCCCACCTCCCGCCGCCCCACCTCCACAGCGTGCGCACATCCGACGAAATCCCGTCCCCACCGCGCACACCACTCCCCAGGCGGCCCCAGAACCGCCGTCCCACGAAGGTTGTCCACATGGCCGAGATTGAACGCGCGCAGTTCCGTACCCAGCCACGAGGATGGGACGATGACGCACGCACGATGGCAACGGTTGTTCGAGATCGCCCGCACGCAAGCGGGCGTGGTGACCCTGCGCGATGTCGCAGCGGCTGGGCTCCCCGGAACGACATTCCGCGACCGCGCCCGGAGGGAGGGCTGGCAGCGACTGTTCCCCGGCACCTGGCTCATTCCCGGTTCGCCTGCCTCGCAC
>DATFMD010000313.1:0-13722 GCA_035267125.1 Nitriliruptoraceae bacterium
GTCCGGTCCCAGTCGGTGATGCGCCAGCACCAACTGCCGTGAAGGCTCACGTCCTTCTCCGACAACTGCATCGCGTCGATGGTGGCCGGGCGTGTGTGCAGGCCGGTCTGGACGACGGCCCCGCTGCGCCGGACGTTGTCGAGGCAACCCGACAGCCCGGGGGTCGTTCCTGAACACTCGACGGCGAGGTCCACGCCCACGCCCTGTGTGAGCTCGTCGACCGTGTCGGCGAGTTGATCAGGTGTGACGACCGGTCCGAGATCGAGCTCGGCGGCCACCTTGGCTCGCTGTGGATTGACCTCGGACACCACGACCGTCGCTGCCCCGACGGCGGAGGCATACAACGCGCTGAGCAGTCCGATCGGGCCAGCCCCGGTCACGAGCACGGTGTCGCCGCCCCTGATGCCGGCACGCTCGACGCCGTACGCAGCCACGGACGCGGGTTCGATCAGCGCGCCCTCGGTGTCCGACACGTCGTCGGGGAGCGTGGCGACCTGGTAGTCCTTGACAACGGCGTACTGCGACAGGCCACCGGTCTCGGAACTGAGGCCGGTGCAGGCGAACCTCGAGCAGAGGTGGCCGTTGCCGCGGCGGCAGTGGTAGCAGCGCCCGCAGACGATCGCGGGCATGATGGCGACCCGGTCTCCCACCTCCGCACCGCGTGTGGCCGGGCCTGCCGCGACGACCCGGCCGCCAAACTCGTGCCCCATCGTCTGGGGCAGCACGGCGCCGGTCAGGGGGTGGGGCTCGGTCGGGGTGACGATCGGACCGACGTCGAACTCGTGCAGGTCGGTCCCGCAGATGCCGCACAGGGCCACCTCCACGAGAAGTTCGTCGTCCTCTTTGATCCGGGGAACGTCGACGTCCTCGATCCGCAGGTCTTCCTTGCCGTAGTACCGCGCTGCTTTCACGTCAGTCTCCTGTGGTCGGGTCAGGCTCTCGAGCCGCGAACCTGGCTGTAGATGATGGCTGCGAGAACGATCAAGGCGCCCTGGAAGAAGTACTGCCAGACCTGGGAAAGTCCCAGGAACGTGGTGGCGTTCATCACCTGGACGATCAGGCCTGCACCGAGCATGGAGCCCACGAACGTGCCACGTCCCCCGAGCAGGCTGGTCCCGCCAAGCACCACGGCAGTGATGCTGCTGAGCGTGTAGCCCACGCCCTGGGCGGGGTCACCGATCCCGATCTGCGCCACAAGGACAAGCGCCCCGAGGAACGTCAGCAGGGACACGAGCACGTAGGCCATCAGGGCGGTTCGGTCGACTTGGACCCCGGCCTGTCGGGCCCCTTCCTCGTTGGAACCGATCGCGCGCAGTTCACGGCCCCAGCGGGAACGTCGCAGCAGGTACTCGAGCGCGATGCTCAGCACCACCAAGACGATGAAGGCAACCGGGATCGGCCCGATCTTGAAGCCGATCACGTCGGTGACCGACCGCGCCATGATCCCTCCCGGTGACTCCCGCAACAGGAAGCTGAGCCCACCGAGGGCGGTGTAGGTGACCAAGGTCGCGGCCACTGGCGTGAAGCGCACGAATCGCACCAACGAGCCGTTGACGAGTCCGACGGCGGCTGCGGCGACGACCATCACCACCAACCCCAGGGCCATCGCCCCGCCGCCACTTGACTCGTTGAGGAAGAACGATCCAACCACCACCAGGAAGCCGGCCAGCGGGCCGACCGACAGGTCGAGTCCGCCGGTCAATAGCGCCGCCGTCTGGCCCAGCGCAATGAAGCCCCCGGCCGCCACCAGCATCTGCACCGACGTGATGTTGAACGCCGACAAGTAGGCCGGATTGTCGAAGTAGAGGTACGCGCCCAGCCCGAGCATCACCAGGGCGAGGACCACGACCGGAGCGTGGTCCCCCGTCAGGAAGCGACGCAGGGGCGTGGAGGCCCTCGCCTCGGCCGTCGCCTTCGAGTCGTCATGGACGTCCGACGCAACCGCGGCGGTGATGATCCGTTCCTCGGCGACGTCGGCACCGTCGAGGACCGCGACGGCGCGTCCCCGCGACATCACGACCACCCGATCGCACAGACCCTCGAGTTCGGCTGCGTCGGAGGAGGCCACGACAACTGGCGTCCCGTTGGCGGCGACTTCACGCAGAATACGGTAGATCTCGGTTCTCGCGCCGACGTCAACCCCCTGGGTCGGCTCGTCGGCCACGAGGACGGCTGGCTCCGAGAGCAGCGCCCGGGCCGTCACGACCTTCTGCTGGTTGCCGCCGGACAGCGACGATGCCGGTGCCTCGATCGACGGGGCCTTGACCGCGAGCGACGTGAACTCGCGCTCGACATGGTCGTGTTCCGACCTGCGGCTGAGCAGACGCAGCGGCCCGCGATACCGCGGCAACGAACTGAGCGCCGCGTTCTCGCGTGCGGAGAACTCCATGACGAGTCCCTCACGGTGGCGATCGGCCGGCATGTACGCCGACACGGCTGCCAACTCCCTGGGACTGCTCGACCGACCCTGCAGGCTCACGACACCGGTGCTGGAATCCAGGCCTGCAAGGGCGCGCAGCAACGCCGTCTGGCCGTTGCCGACGACACCCGCGACACCCAGGATCTCCCCGCGACGCAACGACAGGCTGATGTCGTGGAAGTCGTCCCCACTGAGACCCTCGACCTCCAGGACGGTGGGCGCGTCATCGCCCACCTCGGACTTGGGCGGGAACGGATGGTCGAGTTCTCGTCCGACGATCATGCGCAGGACGTCGTCATCCGTGAGTTCATCGACGCGTCCCGTCCCCTGGTTGTGGCCGTCCCGCAGCACGGTGACCCGGTCCGCGATCATGCGGACTTCTGCAAGTCGGTGCGTGATGTACACCACTGCTGTGCCACGCGCAGCGACCTCACGAACCAAGTCGAACAGTGTCTCGACCTCGTCGCGACCGAACGAGGCGGTGGGCTCGTCCAGGATCAGGAGCGCGGGCTTGAGCGCCAAAGCCTTGGCGAGTTCCAGCAGGTGGGACTCGGCCACGGTCAGGCTGTCGACGCGATCACGCAGGTGTCGGTCGAACCGCACTACGTCCAGGACCTGCTGCATCCCGCGTCGCGGATCCTCGCCCAAACGGTCGGCGGAAACCGTCAACTGCAGGTTCTCCTCGACGGTCAGGTCCGGAAGGAGCCGCGGGTGCTGGTGCACGATCCCGATGCCCAACTTTGTGGCCAGATTGGGCGTGAGGAACTCGACGGCGGCTCCCTCGACGGTGATCGAGCCCCCGTCAGGCTGGAGTGTGCCCGACGCGACTCCCATGAGCGTCGACTTGCCGGCCCCGTTCTCGCCCAGCAAGGCGTGCACCTCACCTGGCCGAACCTCCAGGTGCACGTCCTCGAGCGCCGTCTCGCCCCCGAAGTTCTTGGTGATGCCGCGCATGGCGATCGTGGGAGTCACTACCGACTCCAACAACTCGGACGATTCCGTCACGACGACGACCCTCTCATGCATCGTTGGTGGGTGTCCGGTCCCGACCATGTTCTGGCCGGGACCGGACGGAGTCCGGCACTGGTGCCAATCAGCCCAGCAGTTCGGCCTGCTCCTCCGGCGGGATGTCGGCCGACACGTAGATGTCACCTGGCAGGTCGGGGAAGCACGTGACCGGGTTGGGGTCATCCGTCAGGCTGTTCTCGAAGGGCTGGGCGACGAACTCCTCGGAATCGGGCGTCTCACCGCCCGTCGCGAGTGCGACGGCCCACTGGATGGCGAGCCGGGCATGGTCGTTGCCCGTCTCGACTGTGAACAGGTCGAAGTCCGGGTTGTCGGCCTGGTTCTCCTCCCAGAAGCACCCGAGGGCGTTGCCGTCTGACGTGGCCAACGCGGGGATGGAACGACCGCTCTCCTCGAACACCGGCAGGGCACCCACGAGCGACGGTCCGAAGTCCGACACGATGACGTCGATCTCCTCGAAACGGGAGATCGCTGACGTCAGGACCTCCTGCGTGAGGGCTGGGTCCCAGTTGGTGACCTCGAACGGCTGCTCTCCGATGAACTCGAAGCCACCAAGTGGTTCGAGGACCTCCTCGAGACCAGCTCGCTCGTCGACGCCCTGGCTGTTGCCTGCCGGGCCGCTGAGGAACAACACGTTGCCGCCGTCAGGCAGGACCTCGGCGATCCACTCACCCCAGCTTCGGCCGTCCTCGACGAACGTCGACGGGATGAAGATGTCGAAGTCCTCGCCGGCGGTCCCGCCGGGGTCGACCCGGTACGGAACCGTCACGACGCCAGCCTCGTAGGCGCTGCGCAAGGCGGGCAGCATCGCGTCGCCGGCGTCCGGGAACACCACGATTGCATCGGCTCCGGTCGCGACCATGCCTTGGATGTCAGAGATGGCCTTCTGCGTGTCGCCCTGGCCGTCGGCGTAGAGCAACTCCGTGACACTCGGACACTTCTCGGCCTCCTGGCGCGCCGACTCAGTGGTGACGACTCGCCAGCTGTTGCCGCCGAAGCCATCCGTGAACCCGAGCGTGATCTCGTCCGGTCCACACCACGCCGGGACGTCGCCGTCCTCGGCTGCGACGGTCTCGTCGCCAGCCTCGCTGCTGGCCTCGGTCATGTCTTCGGTCATGGCCTCCGTCGTGGCCTCCTCGGTGGCGGCAGCCGACGATTCCGTATCGTCGCTGGTGCTGTCGCCGTCGTCACTCGAACAGGCGCTGGCTACCAGCGCCACGCTCCCGAGCACGACGAGCAGTCGTCCGAATTTGCTGGTCCTGGGCATCATGCGGGTGTTCCCTTCTCCGTGCACCGGTGTGTCCCGATGCGGTGTTGGTGACGGTCTCGATGACCGATCTCGGTGGCGCCGGCCGGGGCCGGATCGTGCGAACGACGTCGCTCGCGGGGGGTGGCCGCAGCCACCTGTCGCAGTCGCCTGACGACGCTCATTGGGCTGCCCGGAGGCTGCGAATGCGAAGCTTGATGTCCTGGGTGTCAACGGTGTAGAGCGCCACGCCGACTGCCAACACGCCGGCTTCGACCAGTGAGCGGACGGCGAAGCTCACGCCCAGCGCCAACACGAACTGCTGCAGCTGGGTCAGGAACAGGGCGGCGATGGCTGTGGCGACCAAGAACCCCTTGCCGCCGCGCAGGGACGTACCCCCAAGCACCACGACCGCGACGGAAGGCAGCAGGTAGTTGTCGCCCTGGAATGCGGTCGGCTGGGTGAGGATCCCGGCCAGCATGACACCGGCGATCGCGTAGAGGACCTGCGCCCAGAGGTAGGCGCTGGCGCGGTGTCCTCGGACCCACAGGCCGGCCGTGAGTGCCGTCGGAGCGCTCGCGCCGACGGCCTCGAACCTGCGGCCTGCGACCGTCGACTTCATCAGCGTCGTGACCAGGGCGACCAGCACGACGGCGATGACCACCGTCGTGGGAACACCCAGGACGCGTGCCCGCATGCTGTCGGACAACAGGTCGGTGGTCTGTCGCGGCGTCCCGCCCGACATCCAGAAGACAACGGCATAGAGCAGGGCGTTGGTACCGAGCGTGGCCACGATGGGGTTGAGCCCGAGCCGGGCCACCACGAACCCGTTCACCAGGCCCGTGACGATGGCCGCGACCAGCACGATGCCAAGGGCGCCGAGCAACAGGTCGTCGTTGCCGGCCGGTCGGTGGGTGCTTATCACGACGGCGAGGGACACGGCCCCGGGGACCGAGAGGTCGAAGCCGCCCTGCTGGACAACGAGGGTCTGGCCCAACCCGACCACCGCCAGGATGGCAGCGAACGGCAGCATGCCGCGCAGAGTGCCCGGCGCGACGCTCGTTGGGACGACGAGCCAGCTGAGCAGGAACAGGGCGGCGGTGCCGACCAACACCGTGCCAAGCTCCCGCGATGGGACCAGGGCCCGCAACCCACCTCCCTGCGACGGCGCCACGATGACCTCCCGGTCGTCGTCGTGTCTGTGCCGGATTCAACCCGGCCTGCATTGTGAAGTCACGCTACATGGGTGTTTACATATATGCAACACTTTTGTCAATCGCGCTAGCAGCAGCTCAATTTGTAGGGAGAAACACCAAAAATGCGGGGTTTGGGTGTTCACTCGCAACCTGCGTACGGCGACATTTCGTGCACCGAACGCGAACACCCGGGCGGGCCTTGCCGTCGCGACGTCAGACGTGCGGCCGCGCCACCCGGTCCATGATGTCGGCACGGAGTCGCGCCATGTCTTGGTCGGCACGGCCGCGGTCGCACGCCCCGGCCACGGAGGCCGCAACCTCGTCGGTGACCTCCACCGGCACGCCCAGGGATGCGGCCATCGCCCGGATCAGGCCAAGGTCCTTGTCGACGAGCCCAAGCGTCATGGCAACGGTCGCGTCCTGGTCGAGGAAGGCTGACCGCTTGTACTCGGCGTAGGGCGAGGCGACCACGCTGTTCAACAGCACGTCGTAGGCCGTCTCGCGCTCGATGCCGGCGGACTCCGCCACGGCGAGGGCCTCACTGAGGATGGCATTGAGGCCGTGGACCACCAGGTTGACGGCGAGCTTCATCGCCTGCCCGTTGCCGGCCTCCCCCAGCCGGACGACCTGCTTGGCGAACGCACCCAGGATCGGCTCGACATCATCGACCACGTCTTCGTCGCCGCTCGCCATGACCAACAGTTGCCCTGACAGGACCGTGGCGACACTGCCGGAGACCGGTGCGTCGAGGAATGCTCCCGGACCGGCCTCGTGGGCTGCGGCCAGTCGGCGGGCAGTCTCGAGACCACTCGTGCCCATGTCGACGATGACGCTCTCGTCGCGGAGCGCAGTTCGCACTTCGTCGTCAAGCACCACTTGTTCGGTCACATCGCCGTCGGCCAGCACGCAGAGCACGACACCGGCTGCAGCGACGACGTCTGCCGGTCGGTCCACGACCAGCGGCACCCCATCGAGTGCCTGTGCCAGGTCGTCGGCCACCGGCCTGGTGCGATTCCACAGCACCAGGTCGTGACTGGCGTCGTAGAGCTTGCGGGCCATCGCGGCGCCCATGCGTCCAGTGCCGAGGATGCCGACGTCAGCCATGTGCCACCTCCACGAGCACCTTGCCACCGGCGGTGCCGTCCAGCATGGGTTCCAGCCCGTCGGACACAACGTCGTCGAGTGCCACAACACGACCCACCAGGTCGTCGACGAGCGAGCGGCCGGTCAACAAGTCGAGGGCGGCCGGAAGGTCATGGTCGCACACGTGCGCCACCGTGGTGCGGACGTCGATCTCCTGCAGGACGAGGGACGCGAGGTCGAGTTCCTGGGGCTGGGACGGCATGCCCACCTGCACCACGCGGCCGCCCCGCACGGCCAGATCTGCCGCTCGGGCCGCGGCGCCCGGCGCCCCGGACGTCTCGAACACGACGTCGGCGCCTGCCGGCACGAACGCGCGCAGGTCGTCGCTGGTCGCGTCCGACCCGACGACGTGAACCTCGTCGGCCCCGAGCCGCTGGACTGATGCCAGGCGGGCTTCATCGATGTCGATCGCGACGACCTGCACGTCGAGGTCGGCCAACCCGACACACACGAACGACCCGATGGCGCCGGCGCCCAGCAGGACCACGGTGGACCCCGGTGCGGGCTTGGCGCGTCGCACCGCGTGGAGCCCGACGGCCAGGGGTTGCGCCAGGACCGCATTGTCGTCGCTGCAGTCGTCGGGCACGCGGACGCACGTGGCCGCGGGGGCCACCACGAGTTCCGCCAGGCCGCCGTGGGTGCTCAGGCCGAGCGTGTAGTAGGCCTCGCAGAGGTTCGTCCGCCCGGCCTGGCACCAGGTGCACCAGCCGCACGACACCCCAGCGCCACAAGCGATGCGCTGCCCGACGAGGTGGCGAGCATCCTGGCCGGCGTCGACCACCTCCCCCACGAACTCGTGCCCGAGGATGGTCGGACCGACGTGGCCGCTGCCGGGATGGCGTGCCGCCAGGGGCACCATCTTCTGCCCGCGGCCGTACTCCGAGGTGTCGGTGCCGCACAATCCGTTGTAGGCCACGGCGACCAGGACATCACCGGGCCCGGGGGTCGGGTCGGCAACCTCTTCGACCCGCAGGTCTCGGGTCCCGTGCAGGACTCCAGCCTTCATGGCGTCTCCCGTGTCGGCTGCTGGATGACGACGCCCGCGTCGGGGCGACTCATGCGCCGGCGGCGGACGTGATGTGGACCTTGACCTGGGAGCGGTCGCCGAGCACCGCGCCGAGCGCGTCGTCGGCCGAGCCCAGCTCGTACTGGCTGGTGACGACGGGCGTCAGGTCGACCCCGCTGTTGGCGAGGAACCGAAGCGTCTGCGGCCACACGCCCGGCGAACCGATGATGCCCTTGATGTCGAGTTCCTTGGACTGGATCATGCCCAGCGGCGCCGCCACCTCGCTGCCCACGTCGATGCCGATGAAGACGACGCGAGCCCGGAAGGCGGCCAGCCGGAGCGCGTCGGCCATGGCCGTCGGATTGCCACTGGCCTCGAAGACCGCGGTCCCGCCGAGGCCATCGGTGGCGTCTCGCAGTCGTTCCTCGACACCGTCCTCGGTCGGGTCCCACGTCGCGACCGCGCCCATGCGGCGGGCCAGCTCCGCTCGTTCACTCGACGGGTCGACCACGTGGACCTGGGCACCCTTGGCCGTCGCCGCCGCCACCACGCCCAGCCCGATCGGGCCGGCACCCAGGACGACGGCATGGTCACTGGCGTCGACATTGCCGGCTCGGACGGTGGCGTAGTAGCCGCAACTGAAGGGCTCGACCAGCGCTCCCTGAGTCCACGACAACTCGTCGGGAAGTGCGTGCAGCCATGACTCCTTGGCCACGAAGTACTCGGCAGCAGCACCGCTGATGCTGAATCCGAAGTGCTCCATCCCGATGACGCACTCGCCCACGACCCGGTCACCCACGTCGAAGGCCGTCACCTTGCGGCCGACATCGACCACCTCACCTGCCCACTCGTGCCCCGGGATGATGGGGTATTGGAACGGGATGATGTAGCGGCCCTCGAGCAGTTCGACGTCCGAGTGACAGATGCCCACGCTGCGAGCAGCCACCAAGACCTCGTCCTCCTCGATGCTCGGGACCTCCACGTCGTCCACTGCATAGTTGTCGACGTCGGTGAAGCGCAGGGCCTTCATCGTCTCGGACTCCCTCGTCGGTGCGCCAGGCGACGGCGCGTCGGCCATTCGCCGGTCAAGCGGAACTGTTCGTCAATAATGAACGCCCGGGCACCGGTTGTCAAGTGTGAGCGATCAGTTTGTGCCCTGGGGGTGAGTGTGGTGCACGCACCAGATGCCCCGGGCCGGGATGTCGCCCGTGTTCTTGAACAGGTGGGGAATCGCCGACTCCAGGCCAAGCGAGTCACCGGCATCGAGGGTGTACACATCGAAGCCCACCGTGACCTCGAGTTGGCCCTCGATGAGATAGCCGTACTCGTGGCCGACGTGCTGAAGCATGCGGTCGTCCGTCGTCGAACTGGACCCGACCGGGTAGAGAACCTCGATGAAGTCGAGTTCCTGGCTGGTGTTGGTCGCCAACTGCGTCCACACAACACCGCTGTCGAGGACGATCTTGCGCCCCTGCCCCGGACGTTGGATCGAGAAACGGGCGGCGAGGTTGCCCCCTTGGGCATCGCGGCCGTCCGCGGCCGGGAATTCCGGGATGCGCTGGGGTCGGCCCGCCCCCGCTTCCGTCACTGCGACTGGCAGCTGGGACGGTGTCCCGTTGGCGTCGGATGCGACCGGGGTCGGCTTGAACAGCTCGTCGATGGGCACGTCCAGCAACGTCGCGAGGGCGTACAGCGTCGCCACTGACGGCTGGGACTTCCCGTTCTCGATCTGCGACACGAACGAGGGTGAAAAATCCAGTGTGCGGGCAACGGCGCGCAGGGACAGGCCGGCGCGCTCGCGGGCCTCCCGGAGCCGCTTGCCCAGATGCACTACGCCATTGTCGACCATGTCCGGACCTCGGGCTCGATGTTGAGGGGTTGCAATTTCGCAAGTGCGGAAGATGTCAATGTATGGAGGGCCGATCGCCCGACGACGCGGCAGGGGCTAGACCAACACCATGCCACCGTCGATCATGATGATCTGGCCGGTGAGATAGTCGGAGTCCGACGATGCGAGGTACAGGGCCGTCCCGACGATGTCCTCGGGCAGTGCAGGACGACCGCGCAAGATGCCCTCGGCGAAGGCGGCCATGGCCTGCCCTGGCTGCTCGGCGTCACCGATCGCAACGAGATCGGCGTCCAACTGCTCCCACAGTGGAGTGTCGACGACGCCTGGCGCGAAGGCATTGCAGGTGATGTCGTGCTCGGCCAGTCCCCGTGCCGCCGCCTGCGTGAGGGCGTTGACCGCGAACTTGCTCGCGCAGTACGGCGCGAAGCTGGCATAGCCCTGGCGTCCGGCGACCGACGAGGTGTTCACGATCTTGCCTCCACCTCCCGGAATCATCCGCTTGGCCGCCTCCTGGATCCCGATAAGGGTTCCGAGTGCGTTCACGTCCATGATGGCGTGCCAGTTCTCCTCGGTGACGTCCAGCAGACCCATCGGCTGGTTGAACCCGGCGTTGTTGAACATGACGTCGAGTCCTCCGGCATCAGCGACGAACGTGTCCAGCGCGCTCGCGACCTCGTCGCGGCTCGAGACATCCGCGGTCAGTGCGATGCCACGACCGGGCAGTCTCGCCAGGCTTCCCGCGACCGCCGCAGCGCCCTTGCCGTCCAGGTCGAGCACGCCGACGACCGCACCTTCGGTGGCGAAGGCCTCGGCGAACGCCCGACCCATGCCACTGCCGGATCCCGTGATCACCACCCGGGTGCCATCCAGCCGTCCCATGCTGCGCTCCCTGTCGGGTCCGTGTTCGTAGTTGGTGAACAACTCGCACGACTATAGCAAGAATTGGCACTATGTTAAGTGCTACTTGACTGCTGGCGTCCGCTCGTCGAAGATGGTGCACGTCATTGAACAAGCCGCCGCCTGGCGACGCGGTCTCACACCGCCGGCAGCAACCGACATCGACCGCGGAGAGACCCATGAACGAACAGCGCACGGCACTCGTCGTCGGAGCGACCGGCCTGTCTGGCTACAACATCGCAACCGTGCTGGTGCAGAACGGGTGGAGGGTGCTGGGGCTCTCTCGGACCCAGCGCTACGAGATCGACGGCGTAGACCACCTCTACGCCGACGTCACGGACCAGGAGGGACTGAACAGCGTGCTCGCCGACCAGGGCATCACGCACGTCTTCTACAGCACCTGGGCGATGCAGGAAACGGAACTACAGAACTGCGAGGTCAACGAGGCGATGATCCGATCGCTCCTCGACGTGGTGTGCACGACCAACCCGGTCGAACACGTGGTGCTGATGACCGGCCTGAAGCACTACCTCGGGCCGTTCGAGGCCTACGCGAAGAGCGCGACCGACACGCCGTTCCGCGAATCCCAGGACCGCGTGCCCTACCCCAACTTCTACTACAACCAGGAGGACGCGCTGTTCGAACTTGCAGAGGAGTACGACTACACGTGGTCAGTCCACCGCGCCCACACGCTGATCGGCTACGCGCTGGGCAACGCCATGAACATGGGCGTGACGCTGGCCCTGTACGCGGCGATCTGTCGCGAGACTGGTGAGCCCTTCGTCTTTCCCGGCAGCCCCGAGCAGTACAACGGCGTCACCGACCTGACCGATGCCGAACTCCTGGGCGAGCATGCCCTATGGTCCGCGACTGCACCTCAAGCTCGCAACGAGGCCTTCAACAGCGTCAACGGCGAGGTCTTCAGGTGGCGCCAGTTGTGGCCCGAGGTCGCAGCCCTGCTGGGTGTCGAACCAGGCGAGTACCCCGGCCACCCCACGCCACTCGAAGGACGCATGGACCACGCGAACGACGTCTGGGCGACGATCGTCGACACCTACGACCTCGAACCCCATCGGGCCGACGAACTCGCCTCGTGGTGGCACACCGACGCCGACCTGGGCCGCCCGATCGAGACGTTCGCGAGCATGACCAAGAGCCGGCTCATGGGCTTCGATGGCTACGAGTCGAGCATCGCATCCTTCGCACGACTCTTCGACCGACTGCGAGCCGACCGCATCATCCCGCCCGTGGCCTGAGCGCCAGCACGACACCCGACACGATGGGCCTCCATGCGACTCGACGACGGCCTCGGCCACCTGACGTACTCCACACTGGTCCATCCAGCCGACACCTGGGCCGACCTGGATGACAGCCTGCGAAGACACCTGCCAGCGGTGCACGCGAAGGTCGACCCAACACGGCCGATGGGCGTGTCGATCCGACTGGCCGCGGCGACGGCCAGTACCCTCACGGATGATCCAGTGGCACTCGGCGCCCTCTCCGACTTCTTCGCCGACCAAGAACTGTACGTCTACACGGCCAACGCCTTTCCGTACGGCCCGTTCAAGGGCCAGTCCGTCATGGAACAGGTGTACGAACCGGACTGGACCACCGACGAGCGCGTCGACTACACGAACAGCGTTGCCGACATCATGGCCAAGCTGGCCCCGACGGACGTCACGCCATCCATCCAGACCGCTCCACTCGCCTATCGCCCCAACGTCGTCGACTCGGCGTACGTCGAACGCTTCACGCACAACGTGCTTCGCGTCATCGCCCACATGGTTGGAATCGAGCGCCGCACCGGCCAGCGCGTCAAGCTGGCGATCGAGCCAGAACCCCATTGCTTCCTGGACAGCACTCGGGAAACCGTTGACTACTTCCAGTCGCACCTGTACGGATCCGACGCGATCCGCACGTTGGCCAGCCTTGGAGACCTGCCCCTGTCCGAGGCCGCCGGGGCGCTGCGACGACATCTCGGGGTGGTCTTCGACATCTGTCACCAGTCAGTCGCCTTCGAGGACATCCCGGATTCCCTTGCCATGCTTTCCGACAACGGGATCCCGGTGTTCAAGCTCCAGGAAGCCGCGGCCCTGTGGGTCGAGGACGTCGACCGCGACAGCGTCGAGGCGCTGCGAAGCTTCACCGACACGATCTATCTCAGCCAGACGACCGAGCGTCGCGACGACGGTGTGACTCGCTATCTCCATCTCGCGGATGCCATCGCCGCGTGGGAGGCCGACCCCAATGGGCACCGAGAGTGGCGCACCCACTTCCACGTCCCGGTCTTCCTCGACGACCTCGGCCCGTTCCGCACGACGCGATTCGCTGTCGAGGAGGCACTGGCCGCGCATCGCGCCGAGCCGATCTCGGACCACCTCGAGATCGAGACCTACACCTGGGACGTGCTGCCCGAGCACCTGAAGACCGGTGACATCGTCGAGTACGTCTCACGAGAACTCGAATGGGTCCGCGGCCACCTTGTAGGCGGCAACAGGCAGGAAGCACGTCCCTGAGATCGGCCATTTCGCACACGCCGGTTCCCGACCCGGTTGCTGGCCGACGCCCCGAGAGCCCAGTCTGGTGTGGTCGTTGGACGAGCGTGAACACCCACTCCCCTCCCGGAGTCGATGCAACCGGGAACGAGACCAATCCCCGCACCAAGGCGACCGCATGTGCACCCAACAGCCGAATCTGTGCACCCGCTGACGCCCGATGTGTCCCAAATGTGCATCATGTGTACCCGCGTGTACCTGGGAACACACAATCCGGAATCCCCCGAGACCACCTGAAATTGCGAAATCCGGCCGATTGGGCCGGATTTGCGTTGCGCGCTGGGAGGGATTCGAACCCCCGGCCGCCTGATCCGTAGTCAGGTGCTCTATCCGGACTGAGCTACCAGCGCGAGTGATGCAGTTGTGAAGTCGTGCAGCGGAGGCA